>JAGQIY010000237.1 GCA_020430865.1 Myxococcales bacterium | reverse complement strand
CGCCTCCAGCACGGGTACCTGGATTTGTCCGAGATCGAGGGTGTCCTCGAGCCACTCCTCGACGTCCGTCGGGAGCGGGTCGCCCTCGGATTGGGCCACCTGGAGGGCCAGCAGCGGTTCACGGACGAACGCGGGGGCGACGGAGGGCACGAAGGTCGAGTGCATGCACTCCATAACGGCGGTTCCCAGGAACCCTGAACGCATTCAGTAGGTTTGCCCCTGGTTGCCCAGGATGTTGGGCTGGTTCGACACCACGACCCCAGCATGTTGCGCTCAGCTGATTTTTGCCGGACTTGCCCCACTTTCTTGCGTGATTCCGAAGAGATTCGGCATCGACAAAGGCGAAGGTTTGGGGTTACCTGCCCCTTCCCCTGGCCGTCTGCGCAGGGAACGGGCGGTCAGCTCCGCCCCAAGAGCGCCCCCGAGCGGTTGCGAAGTACGAGCCTTGATCAGTTCAGCCAGCGTCCCGTCCCCCAGCAGCTCCGAAGCCCAGGTTCGTGGTGAGCGACCCGCTCCGAGAGCCTCGGCCTTCGTCCCGGAGCTGCACATCTACACGGAGGCGATGCTCGTCGAGGGGCCGTCGTCGGGCCGCGGGAAGCGCCCGAAGGACGTGGAGCTGCCCGTGATGAAGCTGCGCTTCGACTACGACGGGATCCGAGTCCGGCCCGAGGGCGATGGGGAGCTGGACGATCTCGACTTCGACTTCGACCTCGATGGCGAGATCTCCGGCGGTCCCAGCTCCGATGTCGTGGAGCGGGATCGGGCCGCGGAAGCTCGGGCGCAGTGCCTGCTCGAGACCTTCGGCGCCGTCGACCTCTCCTGCATCGATGACGTGGTGCCGCCCTTCGGCTCGGAAGCGGACTACCTGGTGCAGTCGAGCAACAACGCCCACTCGCAGTGCTCCTTCATGGCCCACGCCGTACCCCAGCTGCGCAAGCTCGGCTGGCGCGTCGAGATCCACAAGGATTTCCCCTACCAGATCGTCGAGGGCCACGTGCCCTGGTACGCGGACGTGGATCAGCCGGACGACGACACGCCAGGCTGGTTCAGCTTGGAGCTCGGGGTCGAGGTCTCTGGCGAGCGGGTCAATCTGCTGCCAGCGCTGGTGGAGCTGCTGGACTTCGTGTCCGACTCCGAGAGCCTCGACGCGCTGCTCAAGCTCCCGGCCCGCTACCGGGCAATCCCGGTCGGGCCCAACCGATACCTGCCGATCCAGCCCGACCGCTTGAAGCACCTGCTGAGCGTGTTGCTCGATCTGTATCGCGGCGGCAGCAAGGGCGACGGGGGCGTGATCGAGTTCGATCCCGGCGCCGTGGGGTGTCTGACTCAGCTCGAGGACGCCATGGGGGAGGCCGGCGCGCAGCTCAAGTGGACCGGCGCCCAAGACGTGGTGGAACGCGCTCGCGCCCTGAACCGGGCGCCGAGCTTCGTCTCGGAACCGGCAAGCCTCAAGGCGACGCTACGCTCGTATCAACACGAGGGCCTGACCTGGATGCAGCACCTGCGCCAGCACGGAGCCTGTGGCGTGCTCGCGGACGACATGGGCCTCGGCAAGACCCTGCAGACGATTGCTCACCTGACCAAGGAGAAGGAGGAGCACCGCAACGATTTGCCGAGCCTGGTCCTGGTCCCCACCAGCCTGATTGGGAACTGGCAGCGCGAGACCAAGAAGTTCGCACCACACCTGAAGCTGTGTGTGCTCCACGGGCCGAAGCGCCACGATCGGTTCGAGCAGATCAGCAAGGTCGACGCCGTCCTCACCACCTACCCGCTCCTGGTCAGAGACATCGAACGGCTCGAGGAGATCGACTTCCACTACGTGATCCTCGACGAGGCTCAGGCGATCAAGAACCCGCGCAGTCAGATCGCCCGAACGGTGCGCAGGCTCAACTCGCGCCACCGCTTGTGCCTGACCGGCACCCCGGTGGAGAACAACCTCGAGGAGCTGTGGTCGCTGTTCGACTTCTTGATGCCGGGCCTCCTGGGTGAAGCTGCTCGTTTCCGTGCGGCGTTCCGTATCCCCATCGAACGCGAGGGCAACGATGCTCGACTCGAGGCGCTACGTCGACGCGTCTCGCCGTTCATACTCCGCCGAGTCAAGGAGAGCGTGGCGACCGAGCTACCTCCCAAGACCGAGCTCGTGCGGCCCGTCGAGATCCAGGGAGATCAACGAGAGCTGTACGAGGCGATTCGTGTCGCCGCACACGACGACGTGCGCAAGGCGATCCGCAAGAAGGGCTTCGCTGCGTCGACGGTGGCCATCCTGGACGCTCTGATGCAGCTGCGCCAGGTCTGTTGCGATCCTCGCCTGGTCCATGTGGCTGGCGCGTCGGAGTGCCGCGGAAACGCGAAGTTCGAGATGTTCTTCGAGCTGCTCACGACGCACCTCGAACAGGGGAGACGGGTGCTGGTGTTCAGCCAGTTCACGCGCATGCTGGCGCTGATCTCGCAGGAACTCGGCAAGCGTGGGCTGGGGCACGTGGTGCTCACCGGCGGGACTGCGGATCGCCAGGGCCTGGTGGATCGCTTCGAAGCGGGCGAAGTCGATGTCTTCCTGATCAGCCTCAAGGCTGGAGGCACTGGCCTCAACCTGACCAGCGCGGACACCGTGATCCACTATGATCCTTGGTGGAACGCCGCCGCCCAGGCGCAGGCCACGGATCGCGCCTATCGGATCGGCCAGAAACGTCCGGTCTTCGTCTACAACCTGATCGTCAGCGGCAGCGTCGAAGAGCGCATGCTGCACCTCCAGCGTCGCAAGCGACACCTCGCGGATACGCTGCTCAGCGCCGGCAGCTCGGCGCCCCAACGGCTGAGCGAGGAAGACATCGACGGCCTCCTCGCACCCCTCGACGAAGACGAAGACCGCTGACGGACCGCCCGTCACGAAGCGGCCGCGGCGGATCACCTGGGGGGATCCCGAGGATCCCCAGGATCCACCAGATCCCCCTGGCACTCGTTCATGGCCAGCGGACCCCACGTGCTTCTCGCAGAACTGCGCGGGTTTCCCATCCCCGCGCGACCACGGTTCGCCTGGCATGCGCCGTGCTGCTTCGAGCAGGATGGCGCTTTGGCGTGGGATCTCGGACGGTTACCTTTGGAATAGTCCGACGCTGCTGAAATGGGGCATCGCCGTGACCCTGCTCGCGTTGGCTTGTGCGAGTTGCGAGAACCGTCGCGGCGCCGACACGACTACGCCAGGCGGCTCGGGTGGCTCGGGAGCGCAGGGCGGCTCGGGGGCGCAGGGCGGCGCCGGGGGCAAGAGACCCGGTTGCCAGTCGAGCGGCCTCGCGGCCCAGCCCTTCGGCAACCACGAGCGCGCCTACACCGCAGGCAGCATCCTACCGAGTCACGTCCCGCAGGGAGACCTCGACCGAGCCGTGCTCGACTTCCATGCCGCGTGGAAAACAAACTACCTCCGAGAGGGCTGTGGGGATGGGCGTCGCTACGTCGACGTTCACAGTGACGGGCTGACCTTCAGCGAGGCGATCGGGTACGGGATGCTGATCTCCGCGTACATGGCGGGCGCCGACCCCACGGCTCAGACCGACTTCGACGGCCTTTTCCGCTACTTCAAGGACCACCCGAGCGCGGGCGACGCGCGCTTGATGGCCTGGAAGCAAGATCAGAGCTGCGCGGACGTGGACGGCCCGTCCAGCGCGACCGACGGCGATCTCGACATCGCCTACGCGCTGTTGCTGGCTGACGAGCAGTGGGGCTCCAGCGGTGGCATCGACTACCGGGCCGAAGCCCTGACGGTGATCGCGGGGATCCAGACCGCGGAGCTCAGGGATGGAGCCTTCCTCACCCTCGGTGATTGGGTGGATGGGGGTGAGTATGGCAACGCGACCCGCTCGAGTGACGTGATGCCAGGTCACTTCCAGAGCTTCGCGGCCACGGATGGTAACGAGAGCTTCAGCCGCTTGCTCGACGCCTCGCTGGGTATGTTCGCCAGCTTGCAGTCCCGGCACGCGGCGCAGAGCGGGCTCTTGCCCGATTTCATCAAGAGCCCGAGCGACGCGCCCTTCCCCGCGGAACCCTATTTCCTGGAAGACGCTGCTGACGGCGCATATGGCTACAACGCCTGCCGCGTGCCTTGGCGTATCGGGACCTACTGGCTGACCAGCGGCGATACCCGCGCCAAGCAGATCCTCGACAGGCAGAACGCGTTCATCCGAGAAGCAACCAACGACGACCCGCGCTCCATCGCCGCCGGCTACGATCTGAACGGAGCCGCCCTACCCGACTCCGACTACAGCAGCCTCGCCTTCATCGCGCCCTTTGGCGTCGGCGCAATGAGCGACGGCGTCAACCAGGCCTGGCTGAACGACCTCTGGGACGTGGTCATCGCCATGGGCACCTCGGGCGCCTACTACGAGGACACGCTCAAGCTGTTGAGCCTGATCACCATGAGCGGCAACTGGTGGACGCCTGCCGACGCCCCGTGTCCGAACGACTGACAACCATCGACCGACCGCCCACCCCATTTCCACCCGGTAACTCATTGAAGGAGCCAGTTCATGAACACCGCAGCGCTACTCACCCCTCCTCCGCCTCCCTTCGACGTCGCCCCGATCTCCGACAGCATGGTGCGCGCGATCCGTCCCCCCTGGCAACGTCAGCTGAAGACCCTCCACGCCTTGCGGAACGTGGTCAGTAACCGACCTCGGTTGGCGCTCCACGTGATCCAGTGGGACGGCGCTCAGGGGCTGGAGTGGCTTGACCTCGGCGTCCCGAGCGACGACCCGGGGCCCGTCCACTCCCAGCTCTCCCACGGCCAGCAGTCGAAGCACGGCAAGTACATCCAGGAGTGCCTGCGCCGTGCGAAGCTCGCTCGGACGCTGGTGGTGGAGGAGCTGTTCGGCTTCGCAGACCTGTTCCTGCCAATGCCCGCCGACGAGTGCGGACAGACGTTCCTCCACGCCGGCCAGTTCCTCACCCGTGAACCCGAGTCGGAGTGGCTGCGCCAGAGCTGGCGTCAGCTGACCGGGCGCGAACCAGCGAGCACCAGCGATGACTTCATGCGCTTCGTGCGGACGGCGCTCAGCCTGCCGGTGCTCACCCCGGAGCTGCTGGCCGGGCTCGAGCGCTACCTGGGCTACTACGCTGCCTTCCTCTCTGCCGAGCCTGGCAGCCTCGATCTCCAGGAAGAGGTAGACGAGCTGAACAGGACCGTCTTCGACGAGCTCTGGCCCACCGATGTCTGGGTACAGAGTGCGATCAGCGCAGACAGGTTCCACCTGGCGCCCTGGTACCGTGAAGGCCAGCTCACGGACTGGCCGAAAGCGGGCAGCGGGATCCAGCGGCCTCCGACCACCGCCATGACGCTGATGCCGCTCGAAGCGGGAGTCGAGGAGAGCGACCCAGGAAGCGTGATGATCCGCAACGCGCGCATCCAGCGCGCACTGATCGCCTACATACGCGAGTGGCCCGAGACGGCGGCGGTGGCTCTGAGCGACTACGGCGTCTCGTTCATCACCTCTGCGTTGCGAGGCAAGAGCGATGTACGGCAGCGCGTCGAGCTACGGGAGCGCGCCGAGCGCCTGCAGCGTTTCGTCTACGATCAGTTCGGCCAACGCTCGGTGGTCGGCATTGGCCGCTCGTCTCCGCCAGGCTCAGCGCTCCACGACTCCCATCGCCAGGCGGTCCTCGCGCTGCATCTGTGCTTGCACCTCGAACAGGACGTGCTGTTCCACGAGGATCACTACCAGGACGATCGGGTGACCCATGGTCAGCTGCAAGACGCGGCGACGGATCTCTCCGAAGCCCTCACCCGCCAGCGCGAGACCGAGCTCGACTCCGCCACCGATCGCTACCTCCGGCTGGTTCTGCTCTACGGCTGCGGACGCTCGGAGCTACTCCGAGCGCAGTTTCTGACGACGCTGTCGCTCCTGTTTGACGCGATCCAGCGCCGTCAGCCCATGCGCCAGGAGGCGCGAGACCGTTTCTCCGCGGATCTTACCCGACGGGTGGAGGAAGCGACCAGGCTCAGCGAGCTCATCGATGCCTTCAAAGCCGCGCTGGAGCGTCTCGCGTTCGTCTCTCGGAAGTCTCTGGAGGGCCCCCGGGTGATGCGGCTCGAGGCGACCCTGCAATACCTCAAGGAGAACTTCGCAGAGCAGCTCCGCTTGCCCGACGTGGCGCGCAAGGCCGGGTTCAGCGTCCCGGCCTTCAGTCGAGTCTTCAAGGAGGCCACCGGCACGTCGTTCCTGGCTTACGTTCGTGCGGTGCGAGTCGGGCACGCCAAGCGCCTGCTCGTCAGCACTCCGTTGACCACCGAGCAGATCGCGCGGGCCTCTGGCTTCCAGTCGCAGCACCACCTCATCCGCTCGTTCAAGAAGGTCACTGGGAATACGCCAGGCGCCTACCGCAGGACCGCCGGCCGCCAGGGCTAGCCGACGTTCGCTGCTTCCCGCGGCTCCCGCTTCAGGCATCGAGGAAGGCGCGGTCGCCGATCGGCGCGGCAGGCCATTGGACGCGGCCTCTGCCGCGACTACGATGCGAACCGTGATCGACGTCATCAATCCTGCGACCGACGAGCTCATCACCCAGCTGCCGGAACCGGCCCCAGGCCAGGTCGCGGACGCCTTTGCACGCGCCCGGCGCGCCCAGCGAGCGTGGCAGGCCACTGCATACGGCGATCGGGCAGCCTGCATTGCTCGCTTCGCCAAGCTGGTAGAGCAACACACGTCAGAGCTCGCCCTGACCACGACTCGCGAGATGGGCAAGCCCATCGTCCAGGCGGAGGGCGAAGTCAGAGCGCTCCAGGGCCGCATCGCCTTCTTCCTCGAACGCACCGAGGCGGAGCTCGGCGATGAACGACTCTTGACCGCGGAGGAAGGCGGCACCGCTGAGCGCATCCGTCACGAGCCACTGGGCGCCATCGGCAACATTTCCGCTTGGAATTATCCCTATTTCGTGGGTGGCAACGTGTTCCTGCCCGCGCTGCTCACTGGCAACGCGGTGCTGTACAAGCCGTCGGAGCTGGCCAGCATGACCGGCGAGTACCTCGGTCGACTCCTGCACGAAGCCGGCATCCCGGAGGATGTGT
>JAGQIY010000236.1 GCA_020430865.1 Myxococcales bacterium | reverse complement strand
CGGTGATCGGCGCGCTCGTCCGCACCGCGTTCACTGCGCTCCGCCAGAAGCCGGGCGGGGACGCCCCGACCACACCGGGCCCAGAGTACCGCACGGAAATAGAGCCGCTGCCAGCCGCGTTGATCAGGGACTACGTCCGTCACGTGGGCGGCGACCCGGCTGCATACCGCGGCATCGTCCCGGCTCACCTGTTCCCGCAGTGGGGCTTTCCGCTCGCGACGCGCACGTTGGAGGGCCTGCCCTACCCCCTGCTCAAGGTGATGAACGGCGGCTGCCGGGTGCGCATCAACTCACAGCTACCACTGGGCAAGAAGCTCCTCGTGAGTGCGCGCCTCGAGAGCATCGACGATGACGGTCGCCGCGTCGTGCTGCAGCAGCACGTGGTCACCGGAACGAAAGAGGAACCGAACGCGGTCGTCGCCGACTTCTTCGCGATCGTCCCGCTCCCGAAATCCAAGCAAGCGGCCAGCGGCAGCAGCACCGCGCAGGTGGTCAAGCGGGAGAAACCACGGGTGCCGGTGGATGCGCGCGAGATCGGCTACTGGAAGCTACCGGCGAACGCCGGTCTCGACTTCGCGAAGCTGACGGGCGACTTCAATCCGATCCACTGGATCCCTGCCTACGCGAAGGCCTCGGGCTTCCGCAATGTAATTCTGCATGGATTTTCCACGATGGCACGCACGGCGGAGGGCCTCAATCGCGGCCTCTTCTCCGGGAGCGTCCGCAGCCTACAGCAGCTGGACGTTCGCTTCACTCGCCCCCTCGTGCTGCCTGCAGCAGTCGGCCTCTACGTCCTGGACGACTCGGTGTTCGTCGGCGACGCCCCCGGCGGACCTGCCTACCTCGTCGGTAGCTTCAACACTGGAGATGAACAATGAGCGACATCCTGCTCGACCTGGCCCAGAACCCCCGAGCACGCAAGCTGATCCAGAGCGCCGGCTTGCCGATCCCGATGCCCGCGCAGCTGCTGCGCCAGCGAGGCCCCGCCGTGGAACGTCCGCTCATGGACCAAGCCGTGCTCGTCGGCGGCAAGGGCGAACTCACCCCCGTGATCGCCCGCACACTGATCATCGCTGGCGGGGATCCGTGGCTGACGACTGCCGAGCTCGAGGCTCCGTTCAAGGAGCTCGGAGAAGCGTACGGTCGACTCCCCCGGCTGGTCAGTGAGCCCGAGCTGGGAGAGGCCAAGAAGCCGAGCATCAGCTCGATGGTCTTCGACGCCACGGGCATCCACAGCCCCGCTGAGCTCGACGCGCTCTACGCCTTCTTTCACCCGTGGTTACCAGCGCTGCGCAAGAACGCGCGGATCGTGATCATTGGTCGCCCTCACGAGAGCGCGACGAGCGCGCCCGCAGCGGCCGCGCGCAGCGCCCTCGAGGGCTTCACCCGCAGCCTGGCCAAGGAGCTCGGAAAGAAGGGCATCAACGCCAACTTGATCCGCGTGGAAGAGGACGCCGACGACCGCATCCCAGGCGTGCTGCGCTTCCTCCTGAGCCCCGCCTGCACCTTCGTGACCGCCCAGCCAGTCAGCGTGAGCGCGGCCGCCAAGTTCGAAGGTGACGTATCCTGGGTGCGACCACTCGCTG
>JAGQIY010000235.1 GCA_020430865.1 Myxococcales bacterium | reverse complement strand
TGCCCAGGTAGTCGTACTCTGATAGCTCGCTGCGACCATCGCTAGCGGTGAGCGAGGTGAGGTTTCCCATCGCGTCGTACTGATAAAAGGTTCGCGAACCGCGTCGATCCACCCACGCGGTGACCAGCCCGCGCGCGTCGTACTCATACTCTTCCCACGTGCCGTCGGCGTGCCCCACGTAGGTCGGGTTCTCCCGAGCATCTGATCTGCGCCGGGTGACGCGGCCGTTCCGCCAGTCGACCTCCACCACCGTGCCGTCGGCCTCCACATGGATCCGCATTCCGTCACCGTTCGGTGAAGTGAAGCCCATCGGATTCTGTTGAGCGTCCGAGTGGACCTCCATGTCGTTTCCGTCTGGATCTGACATGCGCGTCAGCGCGCCGGTCTCGTCGGAATAGAAGTACTCGTACACGCCACCGTTGGGCATCACCTTGCGCAACACACGTCCCGCGGCATCCCCGAAGTAGCGCGTGATGGCACCACGCCCGTTCTCGGATTCGCAGTAGTACTCGTCCGGCTGGTAGTCGAAGCGGACGCTCTGAATACCCTTCACCGGTCGGTTGTCTCGACCTTTGGTGGGGGCTGGCGGCAGCGGCTGCTCCAGGGCGGGATCGACCGCGCCTAGGTACTCGCCCCAGGTCTCCAGACAGCGCGCCTCCTGCGTCTTGCCATCGTAGCGATAGCAGTAGGACAAGCCGATGGGGGTGCGCTGCTCCACCATCAGGTGGTTCACGTAGCGATAGTTCCAGGCGTGACCCTCGGCGTCTACGACCTGCACCAAGTCGCCAGCAGCGTCGTAGACGTAGCTCACGACGCGCATCCAGGCGGAATGCTGCGCGTCGGTGGCGACGCTCACCTCAACCAGACGCCCGTGGCCATCGGTCTTGACGCGGTACGGCCGCTTCGCCGAGTCAACGATGCCAGTGAGCCTGCCCCGCGTATCACGCTCGATTTCTGTGCGGTTATTATTGAGATCGCACACGGCGGACAAGCAGAAGCTCGCTGGGTCGGCGGCGAGCGGACGAAACTCATAGCGCAGCCGGTCCTTCGGGGTGAACAGCTCGTAGCCAGCAGCCGTCCTGCTGAGCGTCCAGCCGAGCGCGTTGGATTGCGGAAAGCCAGCCTTCAGGGAGAACCGTTGGACCCGCGCGCGCGCGTCGAGCACCTCGATCTTGCGCCGGCCAACCTTCAGCGACCAGCCAAAGTCGTGACTCCAGCCGTGACCCAGGTCGCGCGCCGTGGCGGAGGTTCGGCTGTTGTATCCCCGCATCCAGCGCAGCGGGCGGGGCGCGTTGTAGGCGAAGTCCAGCACGTCCAGGAACACTCTCCCGGTGATTGGGCAGACTGTATCGCCACAGCCTTCGCCGCCGTCGTTACCATCTCCGCTCGCGTCTTCGTCGCCATCGCCGGTGCCAGCACCCTCATCGCCGCTGCCATTCTTGCCGCCCTTACCGCCTTTGCCGCCGCCATCGCCGCCGCCGCCCGCGACGAAGGCACCGGGATTCATACCTGGAGGGGCTGGGATGTTCGGAACGGGAGCGGTGCGTGCCATGATGATACGTCTGCTGAGGATATGGGTACGCGCAGCAGGGCGCATGGCCAATCTGCAGTCAGGCGCCTTTTCTGTCGCCTTTCAGCACCTCCCCGTGAGCCATCGCCGGTTGGGTGAAGTCTCAGTCGAACACCTGCTCCAGGCCGGCCTTGTACGCTTGCTCGTCACCTGTCTCCCCCCTGCTGAGTCGGCACTGGCGGCGAGCTCGAGCTTCGGCGGCGCGATCGGCTCCGAGGACGCCAGAGCGGTTTGAACTCCCACGGTCCCGATTGGGCCGGGGATTGGGGGGAGGTATGCACCACGAGGCGATCAACGCGCGGCTTATAGCCACGAGGAAAAGAGATGACGCGTCGGCCCTCGCGACGTCAGCTGGAAGATCGAGCACGCTCTCGAGAAGTTCGCGGACGGCAGCTACGGCCTGTGTGGGGGCACCGGGGAGCCGATCGAAACCAGGGAGAAGCGATCAGGTTCCGCAGAAGGTCTGATAGCCCCTGTCACCGTCCGCGGGCGGATCGGTGTACGCGGCGGTCGACGGGCCCACGTCGTAGGGATCGCGCAGGACCTCGACGAGGCGCTCCGCCGGTCCGGTGTCTCCGCGCTCGACGACGGCAGCGAGCGCCGCCTCGACGTCGTGGTTCCGCGGGATGACGCGCGGGTTCGTTCGCCGCATGAGGGCCTGGGCGTTCGCTCGAGAGCCTGCGTCGTCGAAGCGGGATCTCCAGCGCAGAAGCCACGGGTCGAGCTCCGAGGGCAGGGGCGAGTCGGCGGTGTCGTCGAGGGCCCCGCTCAACGCGGCGAACGTGTTCGTGTGATCGAGGCCATGCTGCTGCATGAGCTGCTGCAGGTCCGTCACCAGCGACTCGTCGTCGGGGCCGAGCTCCGAGAGGCCAATCTTGGTCCTCAGCATCGCGCGCCACGCGGCGTCGATGCGATCGGGGACTTCGTTCAGGCGTGGCTGGATCATGTCGATCGCTCGGTCGCTGTCTTCGTGGAGGAGCGGTAGCAGGGTCTCCGCCAGTCGTGCCATGTTCCAGGCGAGGACCACGGGCTGGTTCCCGAAGGCATAGCGCCCACGGTGATCGATGGAGCTGTACACGGTCTCGAGGTCGTAGGCGTTCAGCATCGCGCAGGGACCGAAGTCGATCGTCTCACCCGATATCGACGTGTTGTCGGTGTTCATGACGCCGTGTATGAAACCGACGCGCATCCACGCGGTAACGGTTGCGATCTGTGCGGAGACGACGCGCTCGAAGAAGGCGAGGGCGCGCTCGGGGCCGCTCGACGCCTCGATGTCCGGGAAGAGCCGTTCGACGGCGTAGTCCACTAGCGTCCGGATGGCGTCCGTGTTGTGGCGAGCGGCGAAGTACTGAAACGTGCCGACGCGCAGGTGGCTACGCGCCACTCGCGTCACGATCGCGCCCGGCTGGGGACGCTGGCGCCGAACGGTCTCTCCGCTCTGGACGACGCACAGGCTGCGGGTGGTCGGCACACCGAGTCCGAACATCGCCTCGCTCATGATGAACTCTCGAACCGCGGGTCCGAGCGCGCAGCGGCCGTCTCCCCCCCGAGAGAAGCGGGTCGGCCCCGAGCCCTTGAGCTGGATCTCCCGTCCCAGCCCGTCGCGATCCACGACCTCTCCCAGGAGGTGGGCTCGGCCGTCGCCGAGGGAGGGGACGAAGCCGCCGAACTGGTGCCCTGCGTAGGCCAGCGCGATGGGCTGGAAGTCCGGCAGCACCACGTTGCCGGCGAAGATCGACGCTTTTTGCTCGTCGCTCTGCAGCGCCTCCGGGTCGAGCCGTAGCTCCTCGGCGAGCGGTCCGTTCCAGAGCAGGAGGCGCGGCGCGCTCACGGGAGTCGGTTCGATCGCCTGGTAGAACTCCGCTCCGAGGCTGGCGTAGGTGTTGAGCGTCTTCATGGGAACTCTCGGGAGCAGAGCTTCACTGATCTGCTCCCACGCCTTACCACGGCCGATGGATTGCGTCGGCACGTCCGTGCGCGATGGGTGCTCGGGGGAGCCGCGGCGCGCGGTGTGGTACACGCAGAAAGTGGGCGCCGTCACTCAGCAGATCGTGCGGAGGTTCGTCGAGGTCAGCCGTGCTCCGCTGGAGTCTGCGGCGTGGCTCGAAGGCGAGGGGCTAGCGCTGGAGACGGACGTCGCGAGCGCCGCGCGCCAGCCCGTTTCCGCGGACCTCTACTACGAGCTGCTCGAGCGGTGTGCTGCTCAGGGCGATCACGGGTTGCCTTTCCGCTATGGCACGGCAATCCGCCCCGAGGACTTTGGAGCGTTTGGTCTGGCGATCAAGACGGCTCGCACCGTGGGCGATGCGCTGGAGCGGCTCGTTCGCTACATCCTCGTCATCACCGACACGCTGGAGTATCAGCTGGTCGACGAAGCAGGCGGGCGGCGCTTCATCCTGGCGGGTCGATCCTCGGAGCAGCGTCGTGGGATCCAGATCGCGAACGAGGCAGCGCTGGCGGCGGTCTGGTCCATCTTGCGCCAGGTTACCGTCGACAGCGTCGTCCCGGAGCTGGTCTCGTTCCGCCACGCGTGTCCTGCGGACGCTGGCGAGCACCGCCGTCACTTCGGCTGTCGGGTGCGGTTCGAGGCAGGTATCGACGCTCTTCACTTGAGTGAGCAAGTGCTGGCCACCCAGACGCGCCTGGGTGACGAAGGCCTGTCCGCGTTCTTGCTGTCGCAGCTCGATGAACTTCACGCCCAACGCGCAGAGCGGTCCCTCGTGGCGGGCGTGCGGCGCGCCGTCACGGACGCGCTGTGCGACGGCGTTCCGCGGAAGGGACGGATCGCCCGCCAGCTCGGGATGAGCGAGCGGACGTTGCAGCGCCACTTGGCGGAGGGTGGACGGTCGTTTCAGGCGTTGGTGGACGAAGTGCGGCGCGAGGTGGCCGAGCAGCTGCTGGTCACCACGACGCACAGTCTGAGCGAAGTGGCCTTCCTGACGGGGTTCTCCGAGCAGAGCGCGTTCCAGCGTGCATTCAAGCGCTGGACTGGACGCACCCCGCTGGCGTTCCGGGGGGTGGCCGGCTAGAGCGCTTTTGGCTCGATCGGTCACTGCATTGGCCGCTGCGGTCCAGAGCCGCACGAAGCAGAGGTCTAGGGTCAGGCTCATCCACACCACGAAGGGAGAGCCAAACATGACCGACCTCAGTACCCTGCGGATTGCTCGCACGACCGGCATTGCCTACCTGGGCATCATCGTCACTGGCATGTTCGCGGAGTTCTTCGTGCGCATGCGGCTGGTCGTAGCGGGGGACGCCGGCGCGACGACCGCGAACATCGCCGGCTCGGTCGGTCTATTCCGCGCGGCACTCGCGGCGGACCTGGCCATGATCGCGCTCGACGTCGGTGTGGCCGTCGGCTTGTACGTGCTCTTGCGGCCGGTGCACGGGCCGCTCGCGCTGCTCGCTGCCGTCTGTCGCCTGATGCAGGCGGCCGTGCTGGGAGCCAACACGATGAACATGGCCGCCGCTCTGGGCTGGGCCACTCGTGGCGCAGGCACTGCGCTGGGCACAGACGGGGCGGCGGCGATGGTCCTGGCGTCGCTCGAGCTCCATCGCTTCGTCTACGATCTCGCACTCGTGTTCTTTGGAGTGGCTTGTGTGCTGCTCGGACACCTCCTGCGCACTTCACGACTCGTGCCGAGGCCGCTCGGGATCGGCCTGGTGGTTGCGGGTGCGGTGTACCTCGTCGGGTCCGGCATCGTGGTCTTCGCGCCCGCGCTCGCTCCAAGCTTCGATCCCATGTATGGCCTCGCGCTGATCTCGGAGCTCGCCATCGCTGGGTGGCTGACGGTGAAGGGCGTGAGTCGTTCCGGCCACGCCAGCGCGCGCTCGCCGAGGTTCGCCTGAGCCGCAGTTGACCGCTCCTTCAGATCACGATCCCCTCGTGCTTCACCACGGCGAGCAGCGCCTGTTCCATCTCATGACGCGCGCGCGCTGCCGCTTGGTTCAAGGAGCGATGCACGTCTCGATCTCGGTCGTCCTTGCTCGAGCAGCGGGCTGAGTACTCCTCGAACGCGCGCAGTCCAATCACCAGCTCCGCCAGGTGGTTCGGGCACTCGCAGTCGATGGTGCTCCGCACTTCCTGCAGGCGGCCGAGCTGGGCGGAGGTGAACACGGGCGCTTCCACTGGCTCTGGGTCTCGCCTGGGCTGGTCCGCGTCCGACGAGAGCAGTTGACGTACGATGACGCTCATCATCTGCGTGCGCAGCGTTGCCAGAGAGACGGGCACACGGATGGCGCGCAGCTTCCCCTGATTCATCGCCTCGAGGGCCTCTCGGCGCGCGAAGGTGTAGAGGCAGAGCACTAGATCCGCGTGGGTTGCGTCGAGGAGCTGTGTCAGGTTCTCCGGGGAGTGACCACCGAGGAGCTCCACGTTGACGATGAGCACGCTGGGTCGCGTGAGCCGAGCAGACGCCTTGAGCTGCTCGACGTCGGTGCCGGTCCAGACCAGGTCGACGCCCTCGAAGGCCCCGGGATTCTCCCGGATCTGAGCGGGCAGTCGGTCGTCGAGTACAGCGATACGAGTCATCTCTCAAAGCCTCCGTGAGCGCCCCCTCCCGCGCCAACGGCTCGTAAAACCCGCTCGGGCAACTCGCAAGCGGTTGCCTACCGATGCTGCCGTCTCGGCAGGCAGCTTGCGAGTCTCCGTTCGATCCAGTACATAACCAACAGGTTAATTAACGAATCGGTTAGATTCGTGGGAAAGGAGAAACGAGAGATGACCGAAGCAACTGCAACCAAGGAATGGCCGCTGGAGCGAGAGATCGTGATCACGCGGGTGCTCGACGCGCCTCGGGAGCTGGTGTTCCAGGCCTGGACGGATCCCAAACACATCGTGCGCTGGTTCGGCCCCAGCGGGTTCACGGTCACGACCCAAGAGATCGACATCCGGGTTGGGGGTCGCTGGTGCTTCCAGTTCCAAGCACCCGACGGAACCGTCTACGACAACCGCATGGTGTTCCTGGAGGTGAAGCGCCCCGAGCGCCTCGTCTTCGATCACGGCCATGATCGCGACGAGGACCCCGAGAGGTTCCGAGTCATCGTGACCTTCGACGCGCAGAGCAACGGCAAGACGGTGTTGACGCTGCGCCAGCTCCACCCGACGAAGGAGCTGCGCGACCAGAAGGTCGGCTCTGGCGCGGTCGAATACGGCTTCCAGACGCTGGACAAGCTGGCGGCACATCTGTCGGAGCTGTGATGCAGACCGATCCTCTGAGCGTGACTTTCGCTGCCCTGGCTGACCCCACGCGCCGCGCCATTCTGGCGCGGCTCGCCCAGGGATCGGCCACCGTCAAGCAGCTCTCGGAGCCGTTCAGCATGAGCGGTCCAGCCATCTCCAAGCACCTGCGGGTGCTGCAGCGCGCGGGGTTGATCAGCCAGGGCAGGGAGGCTCAGTGGCGTCCCTGCAGGCTCGAAGCCGCACCCATCAAGGCCGTCGCGGACTGGACGGAGACCTACCGACGCTTCTGGGAGGGCAGCTTCGATCGCCTGGAGGATTACCTCGAGGAACTGAAGAGCCAAGCTGATCAGGGTGCGAAGCCTCCGCGCAGGGGAGCCCGTCGCAAGCCGAGGAAGTGACTCGTCGTTCGCGCGCCCCGGCGGCTTCGCTGTGTCAAGCCAGAACCACCGGCTCCATATCCTCG
>JAGQIY010000234.1 GCA_020430865.1 Myxococcales bacterium | reverse complement strand
GCTGGCCGATCTGACGCGCCCCGACCAGATGGCGGATCGGGGCGCGCTCGCGGAGCGCCTGGTGCGTGCGGTGCGGCAGCGCGAGCGCATCGTGGTGTTCGGAGACTACGACTGCGACGGTATCACCTCCGCGGCGATCCTTACGGATACACTGAGGACGCTCGGCGGTGAGGTGGTGCCGCACCTGGCAAGTCGTTTCGAGGGTGGCTATGGGGTGTCGCTGCCAGCAGTGCAGCGCATCCTCGCGTCGAAGCCCAGCGTGCTCGTGACCTGCGACTGTGGCTCCTCGGATCACGCGAGTCTGCGCGTGGTGGCGGACGCAGGAGTGGACGTGCTGGTCATCGACCACCACCTTGTGCCCGATGCCCCTCTGCCCGCCAAGGCGTTCATCAACCCTCATCGTCCCGAGTGTGGCTTCGCATACAAGGGGCTGGCCTCCTGCGGGCTCGCGCTGTCGATTGGCGCGGCGCTGCGGGCCGAGCTGGATCCGAAGCTCGACCTGCGGCGCTACCTGGACCTGGTCGCGATTGGCACCATCGCGGACGTGGCTCCGCTGAATGGGGACAATCGCCCCTTGGTTCGCGCCGGGCTGGAGGCGCTTCGCCGTGCGGAAAGACCTGGGGTGCGCGCGCTACTGGAGTACGCAAAGATCGATCTCAGCGCGCCCATCAGCGGCGAAGACGTCGCATTTCGCCTGGCGCCTCGCATCAACGCTCCAGGGCGCCTGGGCGCGCCGGATCCCGCGTTCGACTTGCTGCTGGCGAAGAACCTGGACACTGCCCGATCGCTGGCTGCGCGGGTCGAGCAGATCACGGATCAGCGCAAGGAACTCCAGCGCGAGATGGAGCGCGCGAGCGTCGAGCTGATCGAGGAGGCAGGCTGGGACAAGGACCCCGCCATCGTGGTGGGAGAGACGAGCTGGAACCACGGCATCGTGGGCATCGTCGCGGGTCGCCTCACAGACCGCTACAACGTGCCGGTGGTGGTGGTCGGCTTCGAGGGGGAGATCGGGCGGGGCTCCGTGCGTGGCCCCGACGGAGCGCGTCTGTACGACGCGCTCTCGCGCGCGAGCGGCGCGCTCGAGCGCTTTGGTGGGCACCAGGCCGCGGCAGGAGTGACGTTGCAGCGGGAGATGCTGGACAGATTCCGGGAGGATTTTCTGGCCGCGTGTGCGGATGGCGTCGCTTCACCACGCGGTGAGATCAAGCCCGATCCTGCTCAAGTCGTGCGTCTGGACCCTGCAGATGATCCAGCGCAGGTGGTTCGCGACCTCGAGCGCCTCGAGCCTTGCGGCGAGGCGAATCCGGCACCCAAGCTGCGCGTCGAGGCAAAGCTGGTCAGCGCGCGGGAGGTCAGCGGTGGTCACCTGAAGCTCGAGCTGCAGTTGCCAAACGGTCGACGGATAGGCGCCTTCGGGGTGGAGCAGGGCGCCCAGGCGGGGCAGCTCGGTGAGCGGGTCGTTGCAGTGGGACGGCTCAAGCGAGATACCTACCGAGGGGGCGACGCGGTCGAGTTGCGCGTCGATCAGGTCTGGGGCTAGCGTCCCGCGAGCATCCCGCACGACATCTCGTCCGCACGACGCCTCGTCGTCTTCGGCGTCTCGTCAGGTGGAGGGCGAGGCGTGCCCGAGTTCGACGTTGGGGCGGCCGATGACCTCGAGCAAGCGAGCGCGGATTTGGGTCTGGCGGTCACCGCCGACTGCGGTGCCGTCCAGCTCGCAGAAGTAGAAGCGGTCGACGGCGCGCTTCCCCATGGTCTTGACCACCGAGCGCACGATGTTCAGTCGCTCGTGCGCCAGCGCCGCAGCGAGCGCGAGCAGCAGGCCAGGCCGATCCTGGGTCTCCACGTCGACCCCCATCAGGAGTCCTTCTGCCATCACCCAGCTGATGCGGGTGTGACCGACGTTGGTCGGTGCGCGTGTGACCCGTTCGAGCAACGCCCCCGCTTCGAGGTGTCGCTCGACCACGACGTTGAGCACGCTCTTGATCTCGGCCAGGGACTCCGTTGCGTTCCACGGCGCCAGGGCGCGAGGGCCGGTGGGTCTCACCCACACGAGATCGACCGCCTCCACGCGGCCGTCGAGGCGCCTTCGCAGATACGCCTCGGCGTCGCGCACGTCGAGGTTGAGCGCTTCGAGCCCGATGCAGATCCGAGCCAAGAGCCCCGGCCGATCGTCGGCGACCACGCAGAGCGGTACGCCAGTGGTCAGCCCGCCGGGGGAGAACGTGCCGACGTTGACCGCGCTTGCGCGGTCCGCAGACGTTCGCGAGTGATGCCAGATCGCG
Organism: Myxococcales bacterium; assembly: GCA_020430865.1. Next base: position 5,875 of record JAGQIY010000234.1, on the reverse strand, counting down.
TTGGGGTGATGTCGCTGGCGGTACTCCCGCGGCATCGTGTTGGCGAAGCTGGCGACTTCGGCGTCTTGGTCTGGGCGTGGGCCGCGCGGTGCGTTCGGAGTCGGCATCGGGGTTTCTTGCCGCGTCGAGTGAGCGCGGACGAGCTTCAGGAGTGTTGGCCAGGGCCGGTTTCCTGAGAGTGTCGGCTCGCGCCCTGGGACGTATCGCGCGCACTCTCCCCTCGCTCGGCTTCTCCGCCGACGCGCGCGGTTGCCGCAACCCGGGAACCCGCCTAGATCGATGGCGTGGAGCAAGCCGAGACCCTGATCCGCTTCAGCAACGTGAAGAAGGCCTTCGGCCCGAAGGTGATCTACTCGGGTCTCGATCTGAGCATCCGCCGCGGGGAGGCGTTCACCATCCTCGGCGGATCGGGCGTCGGCAAGAGCGTGATGCTCAAGATGCTGATTGGGCTCCTGGTGGCCGACTCGGGAAGCATCCTGTTCGATGGCCAGGAGGTCACGAAGATGAAGGAACGAGAGCTGTCCCGCGTTCGCCAGCGCATCGCGATGCTGTTCCAGAGCGGCGCGCTGTTCGACTCCCTCAGCGTGTTCGAGAACGTGGCCTATGGCCTCGAAGAGCACTATCGCGAGAAGATGTCGCGGTCGGAGATCGAAGATCGCGTCGCCTGGGCGCTGGGACTGGTCGGCTTGCCAGGCGTCGAAGAGATGCGTCCAGCGGATCTCTCCGGAGGCATGCGCAAGCGCGTCGGTCTGGCACGCGCCATCGCCGTGCAGCCAGAGGTGGTGCTCTACGACGAACCCACGACCGGCCTCGACCCGATCAACACCGCCCGGGTCAATCACCTGATCATGGGACTGCAGGAGAAGCTCTCGATCACCAGCATCGTGGTCACGCATGACATGGGGAGCGCCTTCACGATCAGCGACCGCCTCGCGATGGTGCACAGCGGACGCATCATCGCCTGTGGCGACGCGGACTCGTTCAAGGAGTCCGATGACCCGCGTGTCGCTGACTTCATCCACGGCAAGGCGCCGGTACAAGAAGACGTCGAGACGCTGCTCAAGAGTGGATGATCGTGCTCGTTCAGGCGGCGGTAGGTTCGCTCGACAGCAGTCGCCAGACCACTCGCCAGGAGCCGTCCGAGATCGGATCGCGCTCTCCCTCGCGGAAGAAGTCACTGGCCGGGGCGTGCGTCACCCAGAGCATGCAAGGCACGTTTGGCAAGAACGCGAAGCGGTCCACGTATCCGTCGAGGTGCGCGCGCAGCGCGTGTCGACTGAGATCCCTGAGGGCGATCGCGTTCAGCAGGCCCGCATAGATGAGTGCGATGGGCCAGGCGAAGCCGAAGGTGCCCATCACGGAAGCCGCCAGGTAGAGCGAGAGCAAGCTGCCAGCGACGAAGCGCCCCTTGAAGGGTGAGGCGATGTAGCCGAAGCCGATGGGGATCAGCACGCCACCGGTGAGCACGCCGACTGCGATCGCTGCGCCCAGGCCGAGCACCGCCTGAGTGCGCAAGCTGCCGGCCTGGCTGGCCGGTACGTAGCGGCCCCGCTGCGAGCGTTCGTGAGGCAGTCGTGCCGAGTCGCTTCCTGGCCGCACACGGACCAGACCAGCGCTGGCCGCCGCGGCGATGAGGCGTTCGCTCGTGACCCGAGGAGTGCCAGGAAAGAGATACAGCGAGAGCTCCTCACCCCCGCCCGCCCTGCGTGCCAGGGTCACTGCCCGGCTGCTCAGCGTTTCCGCGAGGCCAAGACGCAGCAGATCGTCCGCCTTCACCTGCAAGAGCTTGGGTCTGAACCAGCTGCGCGCCGCGAACACCACGCCGTGGGCGTCCACCAGCAGGAAGCCAGCGCGGCAAAGACCGGTCTCCCGGGTGCGGTAGGCATACGCCGGGATCGCGTGGCTGAGGTCACGTCCCGGCAGAGCCCGGGACAGCCAGCGGGGCAGCTTCGGCGGTGCATCGTCGCGCTTGGCCCGCAGCTTGCGCCAGAGGGACGCGCCGATCTTCAGCTGGATCAGGCTGAGGCGTCCCAAGATCGGCGCCGCGATCAAGCCCACGCAAAGGTAGAGGCCGCCGAGCACCGCCATGAACAGGCTGTCGCCGAGCACCAGCCCCGCCAGGGTCACGCCCCAGGCGAAGAAGTCGTCCAGGAAGGAGTGAGCCAAGCGGATACCCGGCACCGGCACCATGGTCAACAACAGGCGCGTGCCAGTTTTCCCCACGGTAGCGATGAGCCCGCTCAGGGTCCCTGCAAGGATGCACAGCGTCAACCAGGCGTAGGGGCCCATCGTCTCCCAGGCGGACGGTTCCTCGGGGATCGCATCGAAGCCGAAGCCTGCGCCTGCACCGGCGCTCGCGTCACTCGCCAAGGGCTGGCCGTGCATGGTCCCAACGCCGACCAGCGTCGCGACCGCGATCGCAGCAAAGGGCCGCCACGTCGTGGAAATCGGGGTCAACCAGGCCTCGATCCACGACACCTTGTCGCCGAACGACTCTGCCAGAGACAACACCAGGAACACGACGCCCAAGGCGAGCAGCACGCTCGGCGGTGCGAGCCCGTGAAGCCCGGCGTGGAGCCGTGGATCCATCAACCAGGTCGGGACGCGGTCTGCCTGTGCGATGAGGCACAGCAACGCCAGCGGCAGCCAAGGGTTCTTGCCGGCTGCGGCGCTGCCACTGATCGCGGTCACCAAGGACGACGGCAGGTACCCCACGACGCCAGGCTGCCACAGGCGATCTGCAACATCCACGTTGCCGCAGGTGCGACCAGGGACGACCTCGACCTGCATGGCTGAGATGCAACGGTGAAGCAGCCACGCCGTGAATCTGCGGTGTTTCCAGGGACGTGCGTCGTGAATCCGAGCACTCGAGGCCGGGGCGAGGCCTCGATTCGCGTGCAAACCGCTGCGCTGCGCTATAAAGGAGTTGGGGCGAGAACCGGTTGTCGCTCGACGGTCGGGGCTCTAGGCACACCAGTCGGAGTCGGCGCGTGAAGCGCCTTCGCCGCCATCCCTTCGCTTCTCGGCCCATTGGGGCTGCAAGACATCGCTTCGGTCGGTCTCGCTGACCCCGACCGCCAGACTCGGACGCTTCATGTCGACTCCCAGAGAGGTCAAAGTAGGGCTCTTCGTCTTGGCTGGCTTGATCGTGTCGGGCATCGTGGTGTTCCTGATCGGCGATGAGCGTGGCCTGTTCAAGTCCACGGACCCCTACTCCGTGCGCTTCAGCGACGTGCAAGGGTTGAAGCGTGGGTCTCCGGTGCGCATGGGCGGTCTCGACATCGGCAGCGTCACCGAGGTGGCCTATCCGGAAGACCCGTCGGACCCGCGCCCCTACGTTCGCATGAGCATCCACCGTGAGCAGGGTGCTCGCATCCGAGAGAACAGCATCGCGACGATCGAGAACCGCGGCTTGCTGGGTGACAAGATGGTGCAGATCACTCCGGGGGACATGGGCACGCCGCCCGTCCCCGTCGGGGGGGAGGTGCGCAGCAAGGATCCGCAAGATCTGGCGGACATGCTGAAGAAGGTCACTGCCATCGGTGAGAAGGCCGAGGGTGTGATGACGAACCTCGAGCGCACGACGGGGACTCTCGCCGAACCTAAATTCCAGGAGGATTTGAAGACTGGCGTGAAATCGCTCTCCGGGATCCTCGAGAGCGTGGACAAGAAGGAAGGCTACGTCGGGAAGCTGATGAGCGATCCCGAGGAGAGCGCCAAGATCTCACGCACCCTGAGCAACCTGGAGCGCACCACCGCCAATCTGGATCGCCTGGTGAGTGGCTTGAACGCCGCCGTTCACCGCGTGAACCACGGGCCGGGCCTGGTGCACGAGCTGGTCTATGGAGAAGCTCCCCCCCAAACCCTGAACAAGTTCGGTGACGCCGCGGGGGAGGTGGCGCTCGCGTTGAAAGGGATCCGCGAGGGAAACGGCATGGCTCATAGCCTGCTCTACGGTGGACAGGGTGAAGAGGCGGACGCCGTGAAGAACCTGAACGCCATGAGCGCCGATCTGCGCAAGGTCGTCGCAGACCTTCGCGCAGGTCGAGGGACCCTGGGCGCGCTGCTCGTCGATCCATCGGTCTACGAGGATCTGAAGATGCTGCTCGGCAACGTGCAGCGAAACCAAGTGCTGCGCGCGCTGGTGCGCTACTCGATCCGCCAGGACGAGGAGTCCCCGACGGTCAAGAACCCTGACGGAAAGCCGGCGCCTGCCACGGCAGCGTCGGGCAAGGAGTCGGGGCCAAAGCCGCCCCCAGCCAAGCAGTCGGCGCCGCCCCGGGCCACCCCGGTGCCCAGGCCGGCGCTGAAGCCACCCGCCGCTGGGCAGCGCTTCGTCGCGCCCTGAGCGCGGGCACGCGAGGCCATCCCGCCCCGTCGGTTAGCTGCATGTTCCCGGAATACTTGGTAGTTCGTGGCCAAGGTGGGGGGCTCCTTCGAGTCCACTCGGGAATATCCAGCCCGCGCCAACCCCTTTAGGCTCTGGCGCGTCAGTAGACTTGGCTAGCCCCCCAGCCAAGTGCCCCGGCCCAGCAAGGCCGTCCATCCAGTCTATACTCCCGGTCGCTCATGAGAATCTTCCAACGCCTGGGCAAGACCCTGCTCATCCTCAGCGTCTTCGCCGTCTCGACCTTCTTTGCGCTGCGTTACGGAACCGGCGGCCTGTGGCGAGGCCTCGAAGCGGCGCACGCGGTGACGGCTCCAGGGCAGCCCAAGGTCCCCTACGACCTGACCCAGCTGGTCGCGGTCAACGAGACGCTCAAGACGATTCGCGACAAGTACGTGGAGCCCAAGCGGGTCGAGCCACGTCTGATGTTCGTCAGTGCGCTGGACGAGATCCAGAAAGAGGTGGCTCAGGTCATCGTGCTCCATGACGAGAAGTCGCCGACGGTGAAGGTGAGGGTCGGAACCGAGGAGAAGGAGTTCCGGGTCGACAACGTGCAGGGGCCCTGGGACGTTTCCGCGCGGCTCCGTGAGGTGTTCGCGTTCCTGCAGGCCAACCTCAAGGACACCGAGGTGGATCTGCGAGAGATCGAGTACGCCGCATGCAACGGGATGCTCTCCACGCTGGATCCCCACAGTGTCTTTCTCAGCCCCGAGGCTTACCGGGAGATGAACCTGTCCACGTCGGGCCATTTCGGCGGTCTCGGCATCGTGATCTCGATCCGTGATCAGACCCTGACCGTGATGCGGCCGATGCCGGACACGCCGGCGGGACGTGCGAACCTGCGCCGCCTCGACCGCATCATGAAGATCAACAACGAGTCCACGCTCAACATGCCGCTGGACGACGCGGTGAACCGCCTGCGCGGCAAGCCGGGGACTCAGGTGACGATCTGGGTGCATCGTGACGGCAAGGACGGCTGGAGCGGCTCTCGCCCCTTCGTGCTCACGCGAGAAGAGATCCGGATACGCTCCGTCGAGGGGCGCCTGCTGCAGCCGGGCATCGCGTACGTTCGTCTCAAGCACTTCCAGAGCAGCACCGCGAAGGAGCTCGAAGACACCCTGGACACGTTGCGAGAGAAGGAGCCGCTGAAGGGGGTCGTGCTCGACCTGCGTGGCAACCCGGGCGGCCTCCTGGATCAGGCGGCCAAGGTCGCGGATCACTTCCTCGACAATGGCGTGATCGTCGCCACGGTGGGGCACTCGGAGGGGCGAGAGGAGAAGCGCGCGACGCGCCGAGGCACCGAGCCTCCCTATCCCTTGGTCGTGCTGGTGAATCCATCTTCCGCGAGCGCGAGCGAGATCGTCGCTGGAGCGCTGAAGAACCACAACCGCGCGGTGATCGTTGGTCAGCGGACCTTCGGCAAGGGCAGCGTTCAGCTGGTGTTCCCCAAGGTGACCCCGGACAACGCCGCCCTGAAGCTCACTATCG
>JAGQIY010000233.1 GCA_020430865.1 Myxococcales bacterium | reverse complement strand
CGAGCCCCAGCTCGACGTGACGTCGCGACACGGTGGGATCGTCGATGATCACGTCGCAGCCTGGCGCGGCCCCGACGACGCAGCGCCCTTCTCTCAGCTGCCACTCTGCGGGTTGCGCTGCCGCCCCCAGCACGCGGACTCGCACGGCCAACGGAGGCTGAGGAACCGCTCGACGAAGCGCGTGAGTTGGATCTCCGCTGGGCAATCGCTCGCTCACCAGACGTGTATAGCTGGCGATGGATGGCGGGCAAAGGCGCGGAATCACTGGCGCGCCGGTGGCGCTGTGGATGGGATCATTCGCGCAGCGTTTGCAGTTCACGTGCCGCGACTCGCGAGAAGGCCTCGCCGCGGGGTTTCGTGGGCACCGGACACCGATGTGCGGGATCCATCGCCCAGGTCGCGCTTTCGACTACGCACGGCCCCCGGCCACCGGTGCGAGGGCCTGCACTCTTCCTGCGCTCTTCCCGCACTCTTCCTGCACTCGTCCCGCACTCTTCCTGCACTCGTCCCGCACTCTTCCTGCACGAGGGGCCGCTCGGCAGCTGATCTGCGTTTGGCACTAGACTTGCGATTGTGGCCGTGATGGCTGGAGGTCTGATGAGAGCGTTTGGTAGCTTGGGGTGGGGGTTGGGTGCTGCGCTGCTCGCGGCGTTGCCAGCCTGCAGCGACGACTCCGGCGAGCGGCTCGGCGGCTCGGGTGGCGCGGGGGTCGGTGGTAGCTCGAGCGGAGGCAGTGGAGGCGATCTCGTCGCTGGGAGCGGGGGCAGCGACTCTGGCGGAGCGGCGGCGAGCGGTGGCAACGCGGGAAGTCAGCCGGGCGGCAGCGGAGGCGCGCAATCCAGCGGCGGCGCCGGAGCTCAGGGCGGCCTCGGCGGGACCACCTCGAGCGGTGGCACCTCGAGCGGCGGCAGCGGTGGGGGCTGTCCGACGGGACTCGATGACGAGTTCGACGACCCTTGCACCCTGGACCAGTGGACGGCGGAGAACTTCGCGTCGTCCGCCGCGAGCTACGACATTGGCACGACCGAGCCCGGGTTCCTGACCATCTCTTTCAGCGCCAGCACGCCGGACCAGACGGCCTGGTACGCGGGCCATGTCGGGCCGATCTTGCGCAAGCGGGTGAGCGGTGACTTCTGGGTGATGGCGGAGGTCCACGCGCAGCGCGTGGATGACGCGAACAGCGCGCCCACCGGCAGCTACAACTCGGCTGCGCTGCTCGTTCGCGACGTCGCCACGCCGGGGCACTGGTTGATGCACAGCCTCGGTCATCATGGGGGCAACAGCAACGGTCCCGGTGCCGGACTTCCGGGAGGCTGCCCCAACCAGGGCGAGTTCGTGGGCGTCGGCAGTGAGGCAAAGATCACGGTGAACCAGGCGTCGACGTTGTGCCTCAACCCCAGCACGGCCTTCCGCGGACGTCTGGCGATCTGCCGTGTCGGCAGTCACTTCCACATGCTGAGGAAGCTCGAAGGCGAAGCGGGCTGGACGGAGACCAACAGCTTCAGCCACCCTCAGATCGGCGCTGCGATGGATGTCGGGCCCGTCGCCAATGGCTGGGGGGTGCCGCCCGACGTGAGCTCGCGCTTCGACTGGATCCACTTCGGGGTCCCGGCGAGCGAATCGGACTGCAGCGCTTCGGCGTTCGACGCCGCCTTTCCCTGACCAGACCCACTGGGGCAAATGTTGGCCCAGCGCCCAGGCCTCACGGGACAATTCCGTTGGCAGCCTCCAGGCGGGAAACCCGCTGTTTCTCACGCTGAACCGTGGGGATGCTCGGGAGGCTGCGAAAGGACGGCGTATGGCGTTTCAACCAGCAAGCCTCGAGCTGCAGATCCGTGAGAAGCAACCTAGCGTTCCAGAGCTCATGCCGCTGAACGCCCACGACTGGTTCGTCACCAACGGCGCGACCGTGGTCGGACCGGTGTCCACGGGGTTGTTGCTGCGTGGGGTCTCCTTTGGCCGCATCCCCGAACACTGCATGGTGCGCCAGGTGCACTGGAACGACTGGCGGTTTCTCGAGGAAACGCGCGAGGTGCGTAGCCTACGTCGCTACGCAGATCTGATGGGAAATGGCTGGCATCCCACGGCAGCGTTCCACCTCCCGAGCGCCAGGGAAGACGCTCGTCTTCGCACCCGCGCCGACCTGATGGCCGCACGTGACCCCGGTGAGGTGCTGCTGCTGGGACTGCACGCGGCGACCACTCAAATCGGCGCGGAGCTGGGCCTGATTCACCGCTTCCGTGAGCCCTACGTCGGCATGGTCACGTCCTATGTCGTTGGGCAGCCGCTGTGGCACCAGCTCGGAGACGTCTTGCGCCAGGATGATCCCGTGGTGATCGCCGCCTGTCAGCATCGCGGGGTGATCGGCAGCCGCATCCAGGGGTCCGCCCAGAGCGCCATCGCGCGGCGGCTGTCCGTGTTCTCCAGTGGCTTGCCGCTGGGCGGCGTCGCCATGCTGCCGCTGTTCGGCTACGGACGCCTGCTCGGCATGCTGGAGCTCGGGCGCTTGAGGCGTGGCTTCCGAGCTGCTGACAAGGCCACCCTGGAGGGAGTTGGTCAGGCGATCAGCGAGCGCATAGACGGCAGCCACTGGGCCTGAAGCCGGAGGCTGCGTTCACCACGCCTGATCTTCTAGGCCCTTGTGCTAGACGGGGCCGATGTCCGAGCGGAGCCCCGAGACCGACCACGATGCGTTCACCGCGGAGGAGCTCTTCAAGGAGTTCTTCTGGCGCTGGTACAAGCCCCTCGAGCGTGAGGTTCGGGGGAGAGAAACCCTAGGTGCCGATGTGGAGCCGCTGCAGGGCAGCGCAGCCTCCCGCCTCCCGGAGTACGTGCGCGGCAACGTGTTGCGCCAGCTGGACCGCATGGTTGATGCCGCGCGGCAAGATCAAGCGCGCTTCCTGCCGCCTGGCGGAGACCTCGGCCTCGAGTGGCTGCGCGCGTTCGAGGAGAACTACAGCGTCCGCGAAGCCCAGAACCTGGTGGTGGCCGTCAACGCCGAGCAGGCTACCAACGACTTCGTGGTCTTGGTCTGCGAGCTGGGCGCCGTGGTCGGCGCCCTGCTCAATCGGACTGAAGGGCTCGAGTGGGTCCCCGAGGCACCCTACTGGGAGAGCTACCTGGTGGACCGTGAGCGCCAGCTGGTGCTGCGGCCATTCGTCGCCGCGCTGCGTTTCATGAGCACGAGTCGGCTGTACGCGCTGGGTGAGTGGCTGTTGATCGCCATGGAGCCCGGGCGTCGCAGGAGTCTGCTGCAGCTCGACACGCCCGCCTCAGCCGACCAGGCTGCGGGCGATGCCAGCTAGGATCTGCACCATCGGGCCGAAGCGAAGCGCGGTCTCGCTGGACGCATTCCCGTCCAGGCCGCGCTTGTAGACGCCCTGCAGGATCGCCGCGAGTCGGAACAGGCCAAAGGCCACGAAGTAGTCCAGGTCGGGGACGGCGTCTCGCCCGGTGATCCTCGCGTACTCCTCGACGTAGGCGTCCCGGCTAGGGATCCCCAGGGATTCGATGTCCGCGCCCACGTAGCCCGAACCGGTGAAGTCGCCAGCCGGCAGGTGATAGAGCATGCAGTGATAGCCCAGATCCGCCAGGGGATGCCCCAGCGTCGCAAGCTCCCAGTCCAACACGGCGATCACGCGGGGCTCCGTCGGGTGGATGATGAGATTCTCCAAGCGGAAATCACCGTGAGCTATGCGCGTCTCGTCGCCCGCGGGGATGTGCGCCGGCAGCCACTCGATCAGGAAGTTCATGTCCTCGAGGTCTTGCGTCTTGGAGGCGGCGTACTGCTTGCCCCATCGCGCGACCTGGCGCTCCATGTAGTTACCTGACTTACCAAAGTCCCCGAGCCCCACGCTCGCCGGGTCGATCTGATGCAGCTTCCCCAGCGTCTGAATGGTCGCGCTCGCGATCGCGGCGCGCTCCTCTGGGCCACTCGCCTGGGGCATCAGTGGCGCACGGAAGATGCGGCCTTCTACGTGGTCCATCACGTAGAACGCCGTGCCGATGATGCTCGGGTCCTCACACGACGCACGCACCGGCGGCACCGGGACCTGGCTGTCTTGAAGAGCGCGGAGCACCCGGCACTCGCGCTCGACGGCGTGTGCCGAGGGCAGCAGGTCTCCTGGGGGCTTCTTGCGCAACACCAGCCGGCGGCACGCGGCGCCTTCGCCGACCTTGAGCAAGAAGGTCGGGTTCGATTGACCCCCCTTGAACTGCTGCACCTCGAGCGGTCCGGTGGGCAGCTCCAGCTCAGCGCGAAGGTAGCGTTCCAGGCTCGCTTCGTCGAAGCGGTGCGCGTCGCGGACGCTGCGCAGCTCGGCGCTCTGGCTCTCGGCTTGGACCATGCAGGCAGCTTACGCGCCGCCACTACAATGGTGAAGTGGTCAGTCGCTGTCTGGCTTGAGCAGGTCGGTCAGCAGGGAGTCGGCGCGCTCGTCGCTGATCCCCAGACCTTCGATCAGCTTGTGGTACAGGTCGCGCTCCTCTGGCGAGATGTGATTGTCCGCGGCGGCCACCGCCGCGGCGAGGACGACGGTGATCTCGGCGCGGATCGGATCCGACTTGAGAGCGTCGATGCATTCCGCGAGGCAACCCGCTTCGCCTAGCTCGGCGACGCGCTTCGAGGAGGCGTCGATCATCGACTCCATGTGCGCGGTGCGGATCCGACCCTTGCTCAACACGTCCAGCGCGCCGCGCAAGACCATGCGCTCCACGTTCAAGACCTTCCGATCCGCCGCCATCATCAAGTACATCGCCTCGCAGAGGGGGCCGTACTCCTCGACGACGCTCATCGCTTCGACCAAGTCGAGGCGAGCGGTGGGGAGGTTCAGCGACGGACGATCGCCGCGTCTCTGAAGTTCGTCACGCAGCGCCTCCAGGCGCCTCTTGTGCAGCGGGAACACAGCGAAAGGGTTAGTCCGCCCGGGGCGCGATGCCAAGTCGGTGTCTCGACCGCTGGACCAGACCGCGATGCTCCACTGCTCACCCGAGCACGGTCCCGGGGCGCGGTGGGGAATTCCAGCCGCTAGCGGTCCTCACGCTGGCAAGCCGCGCTCCCCCACGGACCGTCTCGAGATCGGCGAACCCGTGCGCTGGAGTGGAAGCAACGGGCCCCGGGCGTCACCCGGCTAGAGACGCTCGACGTCGAGAGAGATGTCCGCGGCGGGCGCCGAGTGGGTGAGCGCGCCCACGCTGATTACATCCACGCCCTGACTCGCCAACTCCGCAATGCGCGGCAGGGTTATCCCCCCGGAAACTTCAATCTGTGCCCTGCCAGCGGCTCGCTGAACCGCCGTCGTGATCTCGTCGGGGGCGAAGTTGTCGAGCATCACGACCTCGGCCCCTGCGCTCAGCGCTTCGTCCAGGCCTTCCAGGCTCTCGACCTCGATCTCGATGCGACTGGTGTGGGGCGCGTACTCCTGGGCGCGCTTGATGGCTTTGCCGATCGAACCCGCCGCTTCGATGTGGTTGTCCTTGATCAGCACCGCCGAGCCCAGCGT
>JAGQIY010000232.1 GCA_020430865.1 Myxococcales bacterium | reverse complement strand
CGATGCCGACGTCGACGGCAGCCACATCCGCACGCTCCTTCTCACGTTCTTCTATCGGCAGATGCCGGAGATCATCGAGAAGGGCTACCTCTACATCGCGCAGCCGCCGCTCTATCGCGTGTGGAAGGGCAAGAAGGCCCTCTACATGAAAGACCAGCAGACGCTCGATCGCTTCTTCCTGGAGCAGGGGGTCGAGCGGCTCTCGCTTCGTGCATCGAAGGGCCCGACGATCTCCGGCGAGCCGCTGCTTCGCCTCATCGAGCGCCTTCGGACGTTTCGGAAGGCGCTGTCGAAGATCGAGCGCAAGGCCGATGCCGCTGTCGTCGCGGCCGTGCTTCGCTCCACGGGGATCGGCCAGAACGATCTTCGCGAGCGGAGCAAGATCGAAGCGAGCAAGGAGACCATCCGTGCGTACCTCGAGCGCAAGCACCCGGACATCTTCCCGCTCACGATCGATGTCGGGTGGGAGACGGAACACGGTGCGGCGACGCTCAACATCCAGCCGCGTCCCGGCTCGGCAGCCCGCCAGACGACGATCGACTGGGAGCTCGTGACCTCACCGGAGTACGAAGAGCTGCACTCCATCGAGCAGGACGTCCGCTCGCTCGGCCCCGCACCGTACATCGCGGCGACGACGAAGAAGGACGGCGAAGAAGACAACGACAGCGAGGTCGAGCTGGGCGACTCCGACGAGATCTGGAGCTACGTCGAGGAACGGGGCAAGAAGGGCTGGCACCTGCAGCGCTACAAGGGTCTCGGCGAGATGAACCCCGACCAGCTCTGGGAGACGACGCTCGACCCCAACGCTCGTGTCATGCTCCAGGTGCGACTCGACGACGCAGTGCAGACCGATCAAGTGTTCACCATTCTCATGGGCGATCAGGTCGAGCCTCGCCGCGAGTTCATCGAGACGAACGCACTGAACGTGCGCAATCTCGACATCTGACGGCGAAAGGACCGTCGCATCCTTGACGGCGTTCTCCGCGAGGGGAGCGCCGTCTCGCATTTCCAGGGCAGAAACCCCGGCGATTTCGTGATCAGCAATCGGCGGAACGGCCCTTGCTCATCATGGATCGCATGGGGTGGACGAAAGCCCGCGACGCCTCGCCGTCGCAGCCGCTTGGCGACGAGAGACCTACAACGCCCACATGCAGTGTGCATGCGTGCACACCACCGCAATCGCCCGGGAGGCTGGACAGCGGCTTTGCTCGCTGCTGTCGTAGATCAATGATGGGTCCTTTTCGCTTTCGCACGCTTGTCGCATCACTGGCGATCATGGCGGCTAGCGGCGTGGCCTGCGGTGGGCTTACGGCAGCCGACTCCGAGCCTCCTCCCGAACCACCCAAGGAGTACGGCGTCATCTCCGTCGACCAGGAGGGTCCTTCGGCTCCGCCGAGCACGCGCCTGTCGATCCACGAAGGGGAGATTATCGACGCCCTGCGCGTGCAGCCCATCTACATCGGGACGGAGTCGATGGATCGGGCGCCGATCGTCGACGGCGAGCTCCAGTGGATCGTCACCAGCGACTACTGGGCGCTGCTCGGCCAGTACGGGATCAGCAACGGCAATGTGCTCCCGCACAAGGAGATCGAGACCTCTGTGATGTTTCCCGCAGGAACGGTCGAAGACGGCCTCGTGACGATCGAGGTGCTCCAGGATCGGATTCACGAGGTTCTGCACAGTGATCTCCTCGAGCTGGAGCCCTCCAACTCGTTCGCGATCTTCCTCCCCGACGGCATCAACATCTCGATGAGCCGTCGCGGCGAGCGCACCTACCAGACATGCATCGATGCGAACGCCTTCCACGCCTTCGACGGAAAGACGGCATACGCTGTGTTCCCGCCGTGCTCACAGGGGCGAAGCGTCGCGGTGATTTCGCACGAGCTCGCGGAGATGACGACCGACCCCATCGTCGGGCGCGGCTGGTTCAGCGATGGGGACCACCATCGTGGGGGCGAGGTCGCCGACCTCTGCAACGACGGGACGTTTGCGGACATCGGTTCGCATCGCGTCGCTCGGCTGTGGTCGAACGTCGACTCACAGTGCATGCCGCGCTGACGCAGCGCAGTCCGTAAATCCCGGCTGAAGCGGCCGCTGAGTCTTTGTGATGGCACGCGTCTTGCGCGTATGGATCACGTGCTTACCCTGGCACGTAGGCGAGGGAACACGAGATTTCCGCGCCGAATCCAAGCGATTTTCGTAGCCAGTCTCGAAGCCAGATTCCGCGCGCCGAGAGCGCGCGTGTGCCGCAGCAGGAGTGTCTCGCGTGAGAGGCACGAGGAGGAGCCATGCGTCCAGATCGGATGACCACCAAGAGCCAAGAGGCGATTCGCGCTGCGGTCGACGCAGCCT
>JAGQIY010000231.1 GCA_020430865.1 Myxococcales bacterium | reverse complement strand
CCTACTTCCGCCTCGCCGGCACGCCTCGACGGTTTAGCGATCTGGACGAATGGATCCGGCATCGCCTGCGGGCCGTGCAACTCAAGCAATGGAAGCGAGGCAAGACAATCTACGCGGAGCTGATCAGGCGGGGACTCTCGCCACAGCAGGCCCGCCGCGTCGCCCGAAACGCGACTCGGTGGTGGCGCAACTCGGGGATGCTGCTCAACCTCGCCCTTCCGAACTCGCTCTTCGACAAGCAGGGAGTCCCCCGGCTCGCGACGTAACCTCAATCTCTCGAACCGCCCGGTGCGGACCCGCATGCCGGGTGGTGTGGGAGGGAGCCCCCCGAGACGAGGCTCCTATCCCGATTGGCCCAGCAGCTTGAGCGCTCATCGGAACGCTGAGGGCGCTCCGCGAACTGGCTTCAGCACAGCACTGCATGGCCCCCACGGCGGCCCATGCAGCGGTTCTGCAAAGTTCCTCGATAGAGAAACTGTCCAAGGAAATCGCCGCCTGCGGAACCTGAGCATCCAAGGGCTGTCTTAGTGCGCCGTGCTTCGACATTCCGCCCTCCAAGCTGTCGCGGTCCACCGCAGCTGGGTTCCCCCCGTCGGGTACTCGGCTGCGTTCGATCTCGGGAGTGCGCCTGTCAGCGAGCCGCCTCGGTCGGACGATCGTCGTTCGCCTCGAAGCGGTGCGGTGGTAGGTAATGGGTGCTCCGTGGACTCAGCCACGGTGCAGCGACAGAGGTCTTGGCGTTGACCCGCTCCCCAGGAGTTTGGCCAGCGGTGAGAGCAAAGTCGGTTGACGGCTCGGGTCCGAGCCAAGTACAATCACACTGTAATTCGAACGCAAAGTTCTGAGGAGGCTGGAATGTCGAAGAAGATCCGTTTTGCCGTTCTCGTAGGCGCAGCGATCGCTCTGACCGCTCCCAATGTTTTCGCCCAGGCCGGAAAAGACGATGACAAGGGGTACGGCTACGAGTTCGACGATGACCCGCTCAACGCCGGTGGTTTCGGGCCCAACGACGCCACCATTCGCGTCCGTCCGCGCGCCGCTCGCACCACTCTGATTCGTCCCCGCACCTCGTTCGTGCCGGAGATGTTGAAGTCGGTCGAGAACCTCTAAGTTTTTCATACGGAAAAGGCGTTCGCGCCAGCCAGCCTCCCCTCGCCGCTCACCGGCAGGGGAACCGACCTCAGCGCAGCCCAGGGTGACTTGGGCTGCACGCGGCGCCGCCGCACGAAGGAAACGCCCGATATGTCGAAAGCTGTTCTCACATTTGCGCTCTACAAAGGCGATGAGCTGCTGCGTCGCGAGACCGTGACGCAAGACATCGTCAAGGTTGGCAAGGACCCGAAGAGTCACCTCCAGGTCGACGACGAGCTTGCATCGCGGATGCACGCCGTGATCGAGGTCGGGGGGCCAGACGACATCACCCTGATCGACCTGGGGAACGACCCCGGTACTCAGGTGAATGGGGCGCGGGTGAACAAGTGCAAGATTCACGTCGGCGATCAGATCGAGGTCGGTGCCACGCGGATCGTACTCGAGAGCGCCGAGGCAGCTGCGGCTGAGCCTCA
>JAGQIY010000230.1 GCA_020430865.1 Myxococcales bacterium | reverse complement strand
GTGCTGTTCCATGCGTTCGAGGATGTCGGAGAGCGTGCGCACCGCCTCGTGTACGTGCGGCCCCTTGTTCAGCATCACGCACTCCGCGGCCACGCTGGCGGCGGCGTCGGTCACCTCGGCTCTCGAGGGGACGCCGGTCCGCGCGAGGTTGTCGAGCACCTGCGTAGCCCAGATCGCGGGAACGTGACTCGCCTCGCACAGCCAGAGCATCTCCTCCTGAACCTCCGCTAGTCGCTCGAACCCAACCTCCACCGCGAGATCGCCACGAGCGATCATCACTGCGAGTGGTGGACGGATCAGGCCCTCGAGGAGCAGCCGTGGCAGGTTCTCGAAGCCGCGGCGGGTCTCGATCTTGAGCACCACGCCGATGTCGCTGCGCCCCAGGCGATCCAGCTCGGCGTGGAGCGCTTCGACGTCCTCGGGGCTGCGCGCAAATGAGAGGCTGACCGCGTCCGCCTGCGCCACGACGAAGGGCAGCGCCTCCAGGTCGTGGCTCTGGAGCGCGGCGATGGGCAGATCCGAGTCCGGAAGGTTGATGCCCTTTTCTGCGCGGATACGCACGACCGGGCGCTGGGTGCGGGTCACCTCGAGCAGATACTCTCTCTCCGCGGCACGCGCCTCGAGCACGACGGCCTCCACCTTGCCGTCGTCGAAGAGCACGCGATGCCCCACCTGGAGCCCCTCCAGCGCCGCGGCGAGCGTGCAGGCGACCTCCCCACGCACCTCGACGTTGCCATCCGCATCGCGCTTTGGGGGGGAGCAGAACGCGCGAGTGCCACTCAGCACCAGCTCGTCCCCCACCCGCATGTCCACTGCTGCGTCGGCCCCCGTCGCGACCTGCAGCTGCAGGCGTCCGTGGGAGTCGTCCCCGCGCCAGAGCGTCGCCTCGACGGAGTCGAGCACGTAGGCGCGCGCGGTCGCCGATAGGACCGCGGACTGGGCGTCCAGCTCGATCACTTCGAGGGAGCGGCGCTTGCCCCGCGTATCGCGGAACTCCAGGGAGTCCCCCAGGGCGAGACTGGCGAAGGCCTCGTCTTCGGCGATCAGCTGTGCGTCGTCGCCTTCCAGCGCATGCGCGGAGCGGCGCAGGAGGCTCACGCGAGCGGGCGTGACGACGCGGCCCAGCTCGTCCTTCTCCGGTTTCCAGGTGGCGATACGCAGCGCTCCTTGAATGCCGCCCGTGCGGATCTTGGGACCAGCCAGATCCATGAGGATACGACAGGGCACCTGCGTCCGACTGCTGGCAGCGCGCAAGGCTTCCACCATCTGTGCCCACTCCGCCGGTCCCTCGTGAGCGCAGTTGATGCGCAACACGTTCATCCCGGACCGCAACATCGTCTCCATCCAGGAACCGTCGGCCTCGCTCGCGCAGGGCGCCGTAACCATGATGTAGACATGACGCCCATCAGGACGCGGTCCGAGGATCACCCGCGTGTGCAGGTGCAGCGCCTCCTTCCCCGCGGACCAATCCAGGGCACCCTCGACCTCGTCGCGCCGCTGCGCCAAGGTCGCGCGAGCTGCCTCGTCACCGCGACAGGCCAGCCCCTCCTGGACCCGCGCTAGCACGCGCCGGATGGTCCCGAGCGCGCAGCCTTCGAGGCGCCCGAGCGAGGACAAGCCCAGGTCAGCGAGCTCGACCTGGAGCTGCCGTAGGTCTTGCTGCCGCAGCGCGATGTAGTGAACGAGGTTCTTCGCGCTCTCCCGCCGCTCTTCCGGGACACGCTGGAGCGCCACGTGCATCTCCGCCTCGAGCTCGAGCATCCGACTCTCGATCTCCTGAAGCGTCCTTCGCACACGGCGCAGTTCACGCATCGTCTCGACCTCTCCTTGGGTCGTCATCGCGCCAAGCCTAGGGCAATCCCGAGCGCTATTCGAGCCCGGATCGAGCCGCGCAAGGCTTGCGTTGCCGAGCGCCGAACCCGCTCTGGGTTCGTGCGACGCAGGTGGGCGTTCCACGGCCACGATGTCACACCCATGTCACCGGCCGCAGCGATCAGCAGCGTTTCCGTGGAGCAATAGGAGCATCGAGCGTCAACGACGCATCGCCGAGCGCTCGATCCGCCGAGAAGTCAAGGGTTCTCAGCCGCTTCCGCGTGCAGGTTCGAGACACGGATCGTCGTGGAGTTGGCAACGGTGCAAGGATGAGAGTCGCTCACACCGGCTTGACCGCGCCCTGGATTGGCATCCTGCTGACTGCCGGTACCATCGGCGCCGGGTGTGGGCGTGAGGGCGACACGACTGGGGGGCGGTGGTGCTACGGGCGGCTACGGCGAACGGGGGCAGTGGTGGCGCCGGCGCGAGCGGAGGAAGCAGCGGAACGGCGGGCAGCGGCGAGACGGAGGGTGGCTTGGGCGAGTACCCGACGCAGCCCGGCGAGCTGAGCCTGGGGGGTACCATGACCTTCACCAACGTCGGTGCACCAGGCTGGTGGCCCCGGCGCATCGACCGTCCCACGGGAGACCCCGTCTGTGACTGCCCAGTTTGGCGGCGCCCGGTCGGCGACCGCTACTCCCGGTGCTCTTTGACGAACCCAAGCGGACGATCCAGCTCGCCATCATCCACCCGGACGCCGTGCCCAGCGGCGCTGCTGCGATCGTGCCGGGCCTCCCGGCGAAGCTCCCGAGACAGGCCATCGATGCGCTGCTCGACCTGCGACTAACCACTGGCGGATAGGCTACACATGCGTCACCACCCTCTTCTGCTCATCATGACCCTGGCGGCCTGCTCTGGCTCCGACGACGCGGCGGGCAACGGCAGTGCGGGTTCCAACGGCGGAACCGCCGGTGCTGCGGCAAGCAACCAGGGCGGGGAGGGCGGCGGCGGCTCCGGCTCTGGCGGGTTCAGCTCTGGCGGCTCGACCAACGGGGGTTCCACCAGCGGCGGCTCTGGCGGTTCCGCAGGGCAATCCTCTGCTTGCAAGCGAGGCGTCGCCTACGGCTACCACTCCGAGGCCGACATGCGGGCGCTCAGCAGGGGCGTTGGCTGGTGGTACAACTGGGCGTTCGAGCCGGACCAGGGCGTGCGCAACGACTACACATCGTTCGGGCTCGAGTACGTCCCCATGGTGTGGGGGGCGGGGGTGAGCACCGCCACGACGCGAAGAACGCCGACGAACAATCGGCGTTCCTGATCGACGCGGTCGCGTACCTGGAGAACGACCCTCGGATCGAACGCTACGCCTGGTTCTCAGGTCGTGCCGACAACGTGCCCTTCGTGGATCTACTGGGCGCTGACGGCAAACTCAAACAGCTCGGCCAAGCGTACGTAGACGCGCCTCGTGCGTGCGACGAAGACTGACGCGCTCGCCGCCTCGTTCACGCGACGTCGGACCGAGTCACCGCTCGGCGCTCGAACCAGCGCATCACGAGGAGGAGCACCAGCGAGGCCGCGAACAGGCCCCCCATGTACTTCCAGGCGCCCGGCTGGAGCCCGCCAGAGGCGTCGAAGACCTCCGACGCAAAATAGCTCACCACCAGCAGCGGCGGAATGTAGCCCACCACAGAGCCCCAGAAATGCGTCCAGAACGGCACCCTCGAGACGCCAAGGAAACCGTGGAGCACCTGGGGCATCCAGAAGATCATCCGCAGCATGACTACCGTACGGAAACCATTCCTCTCGAGCGCAGCGTTGTACTTCTTGAAGCGCTCCGGAACGCGGGCAGACACCCAGTCCCGCGCGATGAAGCGCGAGAACGAGAAGCCGACCACGCTGGCGCTCATGGTGCCGACCATGGACAGCGCAAAGGCGATGGGCCAAGGCCAGATCAGCGGAGCCGCGACCACGAACACCGTCCCCGGCACGCCGAACGGCTGGAGCAGCGTGTAGGCGAGGATGAACCCGACGTAGCCCCAGGCGCCCATGGCCACCACCGCCTGGGCGAACTGCTGCGGATCGCCCAGCTGGTCGAAGACGCCGTGACGATAGGCGATCCCCAGTCCACTCAGCACGAACAGCACCAGAGCGAGCTTGGCGAAGCGCAATGCGTTCAGTGGGCGCTCGGCCGCCATCGCTATCTCCGAGCGACGACTTGCACGACCGCGCTCGTCCCGCCGTGGAACTTGCCCTCGTGCACTTCGCGGATCTTTTCCTCTGCGGAAACGAACTCGAGGCCTGACAGCTCGCGCTTCAAGCCATCGGCGGTCATCATCCACTCGGCGTTCGGCGGCCCGCCGGTCCTGTACTCGAGCTGCTTCGGCGTGTAGCTCTCCAGGAGCAAGACGCCCCCCGGCGCGAGCGCCTTCACAACGGCGCGGTGCAGCTTCTGCCGGAGCTCTGGCGGGGTGTGACACCAGATGGAGACGATGCCGTCCCAGCGCGCCTCACCCAAATCGAAGTCCGCGAGATCCGAGACGACGGTCTCGATTTCCACGCCGCGTTCCCCAGCCAGGCGACGCGCCTTCTCCAGGCCCACGGACGACCCGTCGACGCCAGTCACTCGGTAACCAAGCCCCGCGAGGTAGACGCCATTGCGCCCCTCCCCTTCCGCCAGGCACAGCACGGCGCCTCCCTGTGGGAGGTAGCGCTCAGCGTTCTCGCGCAGGAAGTCATTGGGCTCCGTGCCATAGACGAACTCGGTGGTCGCGTAGCGGTCGTTCCACATGGTGGGGATCCCTAGGGCCCCCCGGCGACGCCAGCAAGCGCAATACGAGGAGCGGCCGCAGCAGTCACGGATCTCCCAGCTTCGGCCAGTCTGCGGCAGCCGCGCGATAGACGATGTGCAGACTCAGCGGGTGCTCCGGGGGCAAGCTGGGATGCGCGAAATCCGAGGCCTCGTCCCGCCGCATGCCGATCCGCTGCATCACCCGCGCCGAGCGCCGATTGGGCAGCGAGGTGAAGCTCAGCACCTCCTCGAGCCCCAGACGCTCGAAGGCACAGCTCAGCGCCGCACGCGCGGCCTCGCTGGCGTAGCCCTGGCCCCAGTGCTCGTGGCCCAGACGCCACCCCACCTCGACGCAGGGCGTGAGGTGATTTTTCCATACAGGAATCGCAAGCCCCGTGTAGCCGAGCAGCGGGAACCGCCCCGGCACCTCGAGCGCCCACAGACCGAAGCCCTGGGCTTCGAAGGCGGAGGCGATGCGGTCCAGAAAGGCGTCGCTCTGGGCCCGCGAGAGCGGCGCCGGATAGTGCTCCATGACCCGAGGATCGGCGTTGATCGCAGCGAAGGCATCCCGGTCGCTCTCGTTGAACGGGCGCATCAACAGCCGCTCGGTCCTCAGGATCATGCTCGCCTCACTCCAGGTGCCCCCCGAGCGAGTCTGTAATCCAATCCATCACCGCCCGCACGCGCTGGGGTGGGCGGCGGCCGTGAGTTTGCAAGATCACCACGGGCATGGGTGCACAGCGATACTGCGGGAGCACCTCGACGACCTCGCCACTGGCGAGCCGCTCGAGCATGCCGACGCGGGGCACTTGCACGATGCCCAGACCCGCGAGACACGCGGCGGAGTAGGCATCGCTGGTGTTGACGGTGACCGACGAGGGCATCGCGCGGTGGTGAGTCTCGCCCTCGAGCTCATACTCGAACATCGGCGCCTCGGTGCCGAGCTTGGAGGCGTAGTGAACCAGCTGGTGCCGGTCGAGGTCCTCGAGGCTCCGAGGCGCGCCTCTGCGCTCGACGTAGCTCCTGGAGACGCAGTTCAACACGCTCAGCTCACCCAGCTTCTTCTGGGTGACTTCGAGATCCATCGAGGCCCCCACCCGCAGCACACAGTCGAACCCTTCCCCCACCACGTCGACGATGCGATCGGTGGTGCTGATGAACAGCTCGAGCTCCGGGTGGCGCTCGAGCAACTGAGGCAGCGCCGGCAGGACTCGACTTCGAGCGAGCCCAACGGGCAGGTCGACGCGCACGCGACCTCGCAGCCGCTTTCCCGTGCGGAACAAACCCGCCACCTCGTCCGACTCGCGAACGATGTTGCGTGCGCGGGGGATCAACGTCTCGCCGTCTGGAGTGAGCCGCACCACTCGAGTCGATCGGTGAAACAATAGCGTATCGAGATCGCTCTCGAGCGCTCGCAACTTGCGAGACACATGGGCCTTCGGTAGCCCCAGGTGGTGCCCAGCGCGAGTCAAACTCTGCACTTCCGCTACCTTCAGGAAGATCCGCAACGCCTCGACGTCCATGCGCGCATTGTCTCACGATTCGAGACAATGCGTGTGGGAGAAGGTGGCTTCTAGAACCTGCGCCAGCGGCCCAAGCTGTGTGTCGAAAGGAGCAAGGACATGGCACAGCACAACCCCATCGCACTCATCACCGGCGGCAGCCGAGGCCTCGGCCGCAGCATGGCGCTCCACCTCGCAGAGCGGGGCGTGGACCTGGTGATCACCTACAACCAGAACGGCAACTCGGCGGAAGAGGTCGTCAAGCAGGCGCAGGCCAAGGGCCGCAAGGCGGTCGCGCTGCAGCTCGACGCCTCCGACACGGGATCGTTCGGAGCCTTCGTGGAGCGACTGCAGGGCGCACTGAAACAGACCTTCGACCGCGAGCGCGTGGACTACCTGGTGAACAACGCGGGCTTCGGCCTACACAAGCCGCTGGCAGAGACCACCGAGGCGGAGTTCGACGCGCTGATGAACGTGCACGTCAAGGGCCCCTTCTTCTTCACGCAGAAGCTCCTGCCGCTGCTGAGCGACGGCGGACGCATCCTCAACATCTCCTCTGGGCTCGCGCGCTTCACCCTGCCTGGCTACGGCGCATACGCGATGATGAAGGGCGCCATCGAGGTGCTCACTCGCTATCAGGCCAAGGAGCTTGGACCCC
>JAGQIY010000229.1 GCA_020430865.1 Myxococcales bacterium | reverse complement strand
TGGCGGCACGGGTGGCGGCGTTGGTGGCAGCGCTGGTTCGGGCGGCAGCGCAGGCACCGGGGGCGCGACAGGCGGCACTGGTGGAACGGGTGGAACCGGTGGCGTGCCGAGCTGCACTTGGCCTGGCTTGCCTGCCGGCGGCGCGACGCTCCCAGGCAACTCGCCCGAAGGCGTGGCCTTCGGCAAGGACTGTGGGCTGCTCGTCGTGGAGTCGGACACCGTGTACCGCATCGATCCAGCGACCCCGAGCGTCGCCACCGCGTTTGCGACCCAGACCGGCGTCACCGACTTGCAAGACGTCGAGGTCTCGAGCGACGGCACGCTCTATGTCACCTCGCGTGGCGCGAACTCCGTCGTGCGCTTCGATGGCACCACGGGCGCGTTCATCGACACCTTCGCTACGACGACGTTCAACGGGCCGAACTCGATGGTTTTCGACGCGAGCGGCAACCTCTACGTCAGCTCGCGCAACACCGGCGCCGTGGTGCGCTTTGCGCCTGACGGTACCGATCTCGGCAACTTCGCGACGACCGCCCAGCTTGGCAGCCCCGAGGGGATGGTGTTCGGCCCGAGCGGCGAGCTGTTCGCCAGCGGCCGCACCAGCTCCGTCGTGCAGCGCTTCGACTCGAGCGGTGGGTTCGTCTCCACGGTGATCCAGACGCCCGCGGTGATGGCACCAGAGGGTCTCGCCTTCACGAGCGACGGTCGCATGTGGGTGAACAGTCGCGACACGGGCGAAGTCGTTCGCCTGAACAGCACCACGTTCGTGGAGATCGATCGGGTCAGCTTCACCAGCGAGGAGCCCATCGGCATGGTCGTGGCGCCGAACGGCGACGTGATCGTGAGCCTGCGTGGCTCGGGCCGCATCACGACGGTGCCGTAGTCGCGGGGTCTTGCTTGACTTGCTGCACCGCGGAGAACGAAGCACGGGCCGAACGAGCGCGTCGGCGACAAGCGCTGATCTCCGAGGTGGGCGGGGGAGAGGTCACGCGTGGACGCTCCTCGCCTGATGTTGTCGCCCCGTTTCGTGCCCTACTCCGAACTCTCGCCCTACCCCCCGCTCTCACTCCTGATCCATATCGGATTCGTAAACCCGAACGGCACCGTGTACTCCCTCGAGACATTGGGCAATCCGCGACTCCCCTGCGCCATCACCACAACGAACGACGCCCCTTCGGGTAACGTCAGTTTCAGTTTCCCACGGAAACGCTCCACCTTGCCACGAGTCTGCTTGAACGTCTGAAAATGGATGCGCTTGCCCGTAGCGCCGGCTAGCACTTCGAGCTGGCTCACGTCGATCCACGGCGCGGCCTGCACGGTGAGCTCCAGTTCGAAGCTCTCTCCCTCGATCATCGCAGTCTCCCCCGGGCCCTTGCCGAGCACCTTTGCGTCAATGAACGGTCCGCTGGTGACCTGCGCCTTGCCCGCCTTCAGCGCCTTCAAGCAGTCAGCGAACGGCGCCTTCACGTCATCCGCGTCGCTCTTCGCGTCGCGGCAACGCACGAAGGTTCGGGGCAGACCAGGATCCAGGATGCCGAGCTTGTGGGAGTCGCTGGACCCGGTGGCGACGTAGCGCTTGCCGCGACCGAGCTGATGCAGCCAGTCCGCGAGCACCTGCTTCACCTTCTTCAGGTCCCGCGCGTCGTCGCCGTTGTAGACCTCGAGTGTGTCGTACTGCGAGTCGTAGCCCGGCTTGCCCGGGGTGCCGTCTGCCTCGCTGACCTCGAACGCGGAGAAGTAGCTGATCGCCGGATCCCAGCGTGGGTGGTTGACCTGCAGGATCCCGTGGGGAGATAGCTTGCGGGCGCTGGCGAACAGCTTCCCCGGCGTCGTGTCCTGGTAGGCGACGTCTTCCCCGAGGCTCAGCGGAAAGACGTTGAAGTGGCCGAAGCGATTGCCCAGGGTGCTCACCTCGCAGCCACTCACGCTCTGGAACTCGGTGGTCAGGACGCCGTCCCGCTTCAGCGCTCGGCGCGTTGGCTCGAGATCGGTGACGACGTAGTGATCCGTCGCCACCGCCAGTTCGACGCCCTCGGCAGCGATGGACACCACGCGCGCCGGTAGCGAGATGTCCGCGTCGACGCTGGGCACCTGATGCAGGTGGAAGTCGGCGCTGGTCCAGCCCGGTGTGCGCAGAACACGCGGCAAAGCCGCATGGAAACTGCGCGTCTGGCCCAGCTTGATCTGCACGTCGAAGCTCCTGGCGTCGCGCTCGAGCCCGGCGCTGGCCATGACCTTGTAGCGCCCAACCGGCAGCGGAATGCTGAGCCTCCCGTTGCCGGTCCAGGCGAAGCGGTCTGCGCCGTCGAGGCCTCCGTCCTCGTCGAAGACGCGCGTCTTGCTCCCGACGCGATCGATGGTGAGTTTTCCGGCGATGCGTCGTCCGTTCTCGTCGACCAGGTCAGCCTCGAGCCGTCCCGTCGGCGTCGGCGAAGGGGGATCGATGGGTAGCGGCTCGAAGCTCAGCTCTCGGCGCGCCACGAGCTCCTTGCCTGCTCCAAGCTCCTTGAAGTAGTGCGCCTTGATGGTGCCCTGAAAGCCGCGAATTCGTGCGCGGTAGTCCAGCGTCATGCGGGTGGCCGCCAGCGGACGGAGCAGCAGGTCGCCCTGAGCGCCCTTGCGGCCCACCCACTTCGCGGGGCCCCTGTACGACATGCGGGGCTTGCCGAGCCCCGAGACGTAGTACTGCACGTTTCCCCACTTGAAGGCGTCGCCTAGCCGCGCCCCGAGCGCCTTCCCGTCCTCGGCGCTGTAGCGGGTCTCGATGCTGAGCTTCGGTCGTCGGGGATCCACACGGAATACGGAGATGGCGCGCAGCGTGCGGCCGTGAAGCTCGAGCACGCTCATGACCTCGACGCCGTCCGCCAGAGCACGAGTCGACCTGGCGGTGAACGCGTAGTCCTTCTTGCCCATGCTCGCGACGGGGTGGAATTGCCACAGAGAATCTACCTGAGTGTCCACTCCGAGGGCTGGTACGCCGGGCAAGATCAGGGGCCGACGCCAGAGATCCGTGAGCCAGCCATCGCGCTTGCGGATCACTGCGGTGATCTCTGCGTTCGAGAGCGCCCAGTCCCCGGGCTTCGCGAACACACGGGTATGCGCCTGAAGCTCGCTGGCGGTCGCTGTGCGCGGAGCGGGCCCCGGCCGGGCAGCGCCCTCTGGTTCGCCCCGAACCAGGCTGCTTGCTAGCAGCGGCAGGCAGAGGAACGTCGCGCCTAACCCAATCCAAACCCCTCGAAGCCCTGTGGAAGAAAATCGCACGCCCCGAGGCTACCGGAGCCAGGAGACACCTCGGTGAAATTGGTTAACCCACGAAAATCATTCACTTGTTTGGGGGTGAGGATGCACTGAACAAAAGCTGTGTACTGCTTGTCAGAAACTGGACAGAGTTACAGTGGTTCCGCTACCAAGGGTTCATGACCGCCACCGATAGCCAAGTCCTCGTCGAGCTCTTCCAGCAGTCCCGCGACACGCAGCGGCCGAGCACCCAGAGCCTGGGTCGCAGCCTGAACCTGAGCCGTGGGGAAACGGCCGCCGCCCTGCTGCGCCTCGAGGCGCGGGGCCTGGTCGACGCGGGGCGCGTGCGCTTGACGCTCAGCGGGCTGGTCGTGGCCAACCAGCTCAGCACCCAGGCCCTTCGCCTGTCCGACAGCGCGCGTCCGAGCGCCGCCTGAGCGCTTCCCCCTTCGGTATCACCCACCGAGTACGATCAGCGTGCTGTCGCCGCCAGGCATCGGGCTGATGCCTTGCCAGCCCTCGGGGAGCTTGGGCTCGCTGAAGTCGAAGAGCCAGCGCGCGTCACGTGGCGCGAGGTTTGGACAGCCGGCGCTCATGCGCTCGCCGAAGCTCTCGTGCCAGTACGCGCCATGCAGGGCGTAGGGCTGCTTGAAGTACTGGGTCCACATCACGTCGCTGATCCAGAAGCTGGTGGGCGCGCCCGGGTCAGGGCTCATGGTTCCCCAGCGTTCCTTCCAGTTGAGGGGGAACGCACCCAGCGGCGTGGTGTAGTTCCTGACGCTGCCCTTGCCCCGGTGGGTGCCGCCCCGTCCGGGAGCGTGAAGGGTCGCGTAGACCGGAATTTCCCCGCGGTAAGCGACTAGGGTGTACTCCGTCAGTGAGAGGTAGATCCAGGTGCGATCGCCCTTGATGGCGCTCGGGGGCTTCACGCGCTTCGCGATGCGCACGTGGTCGTTGCGCAGCCAGCGGCCGTCGCGAGTCGCGACGTAGCGATCGCCGTGGAGCTTGCGTTCTTCGCCGCTGAGCTCCACTGGCGCTGCCACGGGGAGCTGCTCGCCGGTGGCTTCAGCCTCCTCGTCCACGATGCGGAAGAAGTTCCGGGGCTGCTTGCGGGCCCAGGCCAGCGGTAGACGCAGCCTCCCGAGCTCGACGCCCTGGAAGGTCGAGGGTCGGTAGGGCCGCACTCGATCCGCTGGAACGAGGGTGAGATCAGGGGTCACCAGCCACACCCGTCCCTCGGCTTCGAAGGCGCGGGAGTAGGCGACCATGCTGCCGTGCGGGAGGTTCTTTCGCACCAGGTCGTCCCCGCCCAGGGGGCTCCTGCCGCCATCCTCGAGGAAACGTGGTATCGGGCCGTTGGGCTCGATGGGACGCGCGACGGTCAGGTCCTCGAAGCCTCGCGCCCAGTCGCCGAGCTTCAGTGGACGCTGGCGAAAGCGCATCATCACCAAGCGATCCTGCTCGGCGGTGGGGAGCTTCTCGTACATCGGCGCGCCGATGCTGAACGCGTAGTGGTACGGGAAGACGGCGTCCGGATCGTCCGCCAGGAGGTCCCGGCCAGCGTCCTGCATGGCTCGCACCACCGGGTGGTCCGGGTCTCGGGTCGTGGTTCCGTCGGCGCAGACGTAGCCGAGAGGTTGAATCGCGTAGAAGCCTTGACGGCACTTGTCACGGGGCGGCGCGAGCCCTGGCTCGCGCAAGGCGACACCGTAGCCGGTGCGGATGAAGCCCAGCTTCACCCAGCTGCGCTTGGGCTTCTCCGGGTCTCGGG
>JAGQIY010000228.1 GCA_020430865.1 Myxococcales bacterium | reverse complement strand
GTCCCTGGCAGACTCGCGCCATGACGCAGTCGTTCACTCGCATGGATCAGTCCACCACCGAGCAGTGGATGGAAATTGGCCGCCAAACCTTCGGCAACCAGCCGCGCGTGGCGGAAAAGGTGCTCGGTATGTTGCGCGAGCTCGCAACCATCAGCGACGGCTTTGCGGTGGACCAACTGGTCCATGCGCTGCAGACAGCGACCCGCGCGGAGCGTGCCGGCGCCGACGAGCAGGTGATCGTCGCCGCGCTGTGCCACGACATCGGCAAATTGATCAGCGTCGCGAATCACCCGGCAATCGCCGCGGAGATCCTCAAGCCTTATGTCCGCGAGGAAGTGTACTGGATGATCTTGGTGCATCAAGATTTCCAAGGCAAACACTACTACGAGCTGCTGGGAAAGGACCCTGACGCGCGCGCGAAGTACACGGGTCACGACTCCTTCGATCTAGCCGCGAAGTTCGCAGACGACTGGGACCAGACAGCCTTCGATCCGGACTACGAGAGCTTCCCTCTGGAACACTTCGAGCCGATGGTGCGCCGGGTGTTCGCCCAGCCCAGCAGCTACTGAGCCCCGGCAGCCGACGGCTCAGATACGAGTTTTCAGAGCCGAACCTCGCCCCGAGGCCGAGACGACAGCCGCCAGACCTGCGAGCCACAGTCGCCTCGGAACATCGGCAAGGGCACAGGCACGAACCTGCCCTGGGCGCTTGGTGTGAGAGCAATCCGTGGCCGGACGAGGCCCCCCCCACGGGTCGCGAACGCTTGTGACTTCGCCCGAGTGGCTATCACCGATGAAGTAGTCGGATCAGGGGATGGAGCGCGCCGCGAGCCTGCGGAAGAGCTTCTACCAGCGAGAGGAAACGAGTGCAGCGGTTGAACCGATGTCCCAGATGAATGCTTTCCGCGTGGAGGTATCCAGACGCGTCTCCGCGCGGAGTCAACCGCCACTCCCAACACCGAGCACAAACGAGGGTCGTTGGTCGGCTGGCGAACCTCCCCGGTCGAGGTGACAGTAAAGACGTCGCCTCGCAGCATGGACCCCACGACGAATCGTTTCCTCGAGGACTCCATAGCGATCCCCTCGGGATGCTAAATCCCCACGGCAATAGTCGATGCACCATGACCGGCGCGCTACTTCGACAGCTCGCGCACGGTCTCCAGCGCGGCTTCCACGTGGCCCTTCGCGTTGAACGCCGAGCTGAACACGTGGCGGACGAGTCGCCCGCGATCGATCACGAAGGTGACTCGACCGTCGAAGAAGCCGAGCGTCTTCTTGACGCCGAACAGCGCACGCACCTGGCCTCCCTGATCGGCCAGCAAGGTGTAGGGCAGCTCGTGCTTGCCGGCGAAGCGGCCGTGGCTCTGCACGTCGTCGGAGCTCACTCCAACGACCTGCGCCCCAAGGCGAGCAAAGACCTCGTGCTGATCACGAAACGAGCAGGCCTCCACGATGCACACCGGCGTGTCGTTCTTCGGATAGAAGAAGAGCACCACGGGTCCCTGAGCAGCGCGCTCCGACAGCGTCCAGCGCTCCCCCGCCTGGGTCGTCAACGTGAAGTCTGGAGCCTGCTGTCCCGCCTCGAGCTGCGCCATGTCTCCACCTCAGTCCGGGGACCCCGCCCTGTCAATCGCCCAGGGCCTCCCCAGCCTCAGAGAAAAACACTCGTCTTTTTCGCTGCTTACGCGGTCTGACAAACAACGACACTGAACACTGAACACAAAGCACTGGCGCTTTGTTCAGTGTCCAGCTAGGACTTGGACATGCCTTGGTCCTGGGTGGCCGTGAGTGATCCGCGAGGGAACGGCAATGGTGCCGCGCTCTCCTGGGCCGGTGGGAGCATCAGCTCTCGCCGCCCTTCGCAAGCGGGCTCATCGAGGCTGCGCCACCGAATGCTCGTCCTACGCCTCTCCGCAGCCATGGAAGCGATGGAAGAGGGAGCAGCCGCAGCCACCACAGGATCGGTCTTCTGCCCTCCATCCGCCTTCAAACATCGAGGTAGCCATGCGTGTTCGTCACTACGGTCTGTCCGCTGAAACCGCCCCCATCGACTTCTTCGCCGATCCCGATGGGGATTGGAGCTACGAGGCCCTGCTCGAGGCTGCCGGTATCCATCCCGAGTCGGCGCCCGCTGGTGTACTGATCGGAGCGCTGGGTGAGCCCTGGCGCGGGCACCCCGAAGGAGCGGCGGTCGTGAGCTTCGCCCGTGAGGGCGCACCCCGCCTGTGCATCGTGGAGTGCCCGATGGATCGCCGCTCACCGCGCGCGGCCTGATCGAAGGTCGAGTCTCCCTGCGCCGCGACCGCCATCCGGCGCAGGACTCACCGCGGCGCAAACTCGATGGCGTGTCCGGTGCTAGCGATCTAGCGTCGCCGACATGATCGAAACGCCGCTCCGCCCACTGCCTGAAGCCGTGCAGTCTCGCGTCGCCGAGTTGAGCGACGCGGGCAACGAACTCGCCGAACAGGGCTCCATCGCGGAGGCTCAGGCGAGCTTCGAACAGGCGCTGGCCCTGTTCCCGAAGCCAGAGACATCCTGGCAGGGCTATACCGAACTGCTCGCGGCGGTTGCGGATATGCTTTTTTCCTCAGGGAATCATTCGGAGTCGCTCGAGTGGCTCCAGCGTGCCGCGAGCGCGCCGGACGCGGACGAGAACGCTTGGCTCGAGCTGCGCCGCGGGCAAGTGCTCCTGGAACTCGGCGACGCGAGCGGAGCGTCCCATCTGGGACGGGCGTTGAGCCTCGGTGGGCCTGAGCTGTTCGACGACGAGGATCCCAAGTACTTCGCCCTGGCGACCGAACAGGTCGCCCCGCCGACGGGGTTCGCAAGCTGGGAGGACGCTCGCCTCCCATGAGCGTCCCGTTCCGCTTCGATGCGCGGGCGCTGCGGGACGCGCCCATCGGCGAAGGAGCTTTCCGCACGGCACGCGCCGTGCGCTTCCACGACATCGACGCAGCAGGCATCGCCTACTTCGCTCGGGTGCTGGACTACGCCCACGACGCGTATGCGAGCTACCTGGAGTCTGTGGGACATGGTCTGCCTCGAGTGCTCGCGGAAGGCGAGTGGGCGGCTCCCATCGGGCACGTCGAGGTCGACTACTTCGCGCCCCTCCGGTTCGGAGATCAGCTGGAGGTGGTGATCGCCGCGGCGCACATCGCTGGCAGCCGGCTGACCCTCGCTCATCAGATCTGGAACGGGGACCGGGTCGCCTGTGTCGTCCAGACGACTCACGTCTTCGTGAGCCGCGAAGACTTTCGACCGATCGCGATCCCGGCGCAGTTGCTCGAGCAGCTCGAGCGGCTACCCCGGACCTGAAGCGACGCTCAGAGCACGTCGCGCAAGGCGCTGACGACAGCCGAGACTTCGGCCACGTCGTTTGGCCAGTGGGGCGCGAAACGCAGGCACCCGTCGGGCACGCTGCAGGCGACGCCACGTTCGTTCAAGCGGTCGTGCACTCGCACCACGTCGTGCTGATCCGAGCGCAACGAGAGCGTGCAGGAGCGGCCGGTGAGCTGCGGGGCGCGCAGGCTCTGAAAGCCGAGCGCCACGACCTGGGGCTCCAGCTGATCCAGGTAGCCTTGCACGTGCTCGAAGACGTTCCTCACCCCCAACCCGAGGATCGCATCCAGGCTCGCTTCCAGTGCGGCGAAGCCAGCGCCGTTGGCCATACCCGTCTCGAACACCTGGGCGGACTGCTTCAAGGGCCGTTCGTACGAGAGGTGTCCGGCGCCTTCGAACAGGAACCTGAGGCCGTCTTCGTGGCTGAGCCAGCCGGCGGTGCGTGCTTCGAGCTGCTGCGCTTTTTCCCTGCGGACATAGAGGAAGCCGCAGCCATCGAGGCCCATCAACCACTTGTGGCTACCGCAGCTGAGGTAGTCGATGGCGCATGCTTCCACGTCGAGCGGAGTCGCGCCACAGGCCTGGATCGCGTCGACGAAGAGCTCGCAGCCGTAGCGCCGGCACAGCTCGCCCATCCGCTCGAGGGGCATGCGGTGTCCGGTCTGGAACTGCACGGCGCTCACCGCGAGGAGACGGACGCCCCGCTCCAGCTCTCTGGCGAGCGCCTTCAGCGCTTCGTCTTCATCCGTACGGAAATCGTCTGCGTCGAGCCAGCGCAGCTCGAGGCCGAAGAGCTTCGCGGCGCGCTGCCAGGGGGTGACGTTGGTCGGAAACTCACCGCGGAATACCAGCACTCGCTGTCCCGGCTCCCAAGCCACGCTCAAGGCGACGTCCGAGATACCGCGGGTGGTGTTGGGCATCAGCGCGATCTCCTCGGACGTCGCGCCGATCAAGCCTGCCAGCTTCGCTCGCAGCGCCTCTCGTTGCTCGATCCAGCGAGGAAACGCACCAACGCCATCGGCCGCCATCTCGTCGACGTAGCGACGAACCCGGCGCGTGACCCAGATCGACAGCGGCGAAATTGCAGCGTGGGCCAGATACGCGCGGCTGCGGAGCTCGGGGAAAGCAGCGCGCGATCCAAGCGCTGGTCGTACGTCACCCACTCAGTAGCCTCGCGCGAGTTCCTGCCGGAGCGCGATCAGCTCCTGCCGGAGCGGAACGATGGACTGGATGCTCACCGTCTGCTTCTGACCCTTCATGGCTCGAGCCGCGTGCCACTTGGCCATGCCCAGCCGAATGCCGACCATCACCATCTTGTGGCCCTTGGCGCCCTTGCTCATGCGCGCCTTCAGACGACCGAACGGCGAGCAGATGAGGTCGAGGTCTTCCCTCGTCATGTTGCCCATCAGCACCTCGTCCTCGAGGTTCTTGCGCAGGGTCTTGCCTTCACGAGCAACCAGCCAGAGCACCATCGTCATGAAGCAGATCAGCACGAAGAAGTACATCACGAGCAAGAGCAAGTAGAGTGGCGCACCCGTCCAGCCGCTGAGCACGCTGGTGAAGTTCCACATGCCGTGCATCGTGACGGCGATGAAGTAGCAGCCGATGGGCGCTGCCCACTTCACCCAGGTCTTGGTCGTCTCTCGTGCCAGCCCGACACCGAGACCCGTGATCGCCGTGTACAGCGGATGCCCCCAGGGCTTGAGGATCCCGCGCATCACGAACTGCACGGTGAACTCACCCATGCCAGCGCCGGTGACCGAGCCCTTGGCGATCGCGGTCGAGTAGTACAGGACGTTCTCGGTCATCGCGAAGCCGAGCGCCGCGAACACACCGTAGATCATGCCGTCGACGACGCCGTCGAACTCGCGCCGCATGAACCAGAACATGCCGAGCACGGCCATGCCCTTGAAGCCCTCTTCCACCAGCGGCGCGCTGACCACGGCGCCCAGGAAGTCTCCACCTCCTTTGCCCGCGACGCCCTCACCGATCGCACCCATGATGGTGTTGATCAGGCCGGCGAAGCCCGCCGCCGCGAGGGCCCCCCACAGGAACGCCATCGCGAGCGCCCACCAGGGCTCGGGATCGAAGCGATCCACGATCCAGGGCACGGTCATGTAGACCATGCAGGCGGGGATCGCGAACATCGCCGCGATGATCTCCGCCCAGATGATCTCCGCGGCGTAGGGCGTCATCAGCGGAGAGATCAGGAACATCCAGCTGAGGAAGATCAGGCCGAAGAGGCAGCCCAGCGCCCACAGGCTGATCCCCAACCAAGCAGCGGTCTTCTCGGAAGACGTCTTCGGAGCCCCAGGCATACAGGCGAAAGCTATCCTGACTGGGGTCCCATTTGAATCGACATGTTTCGCGCCGGGCTCGCCGAGATCCGCCTACCCAGCAGTTTCTCGCCGGCACCCGACGCGGCGCGTAAGGGTGCGAGTGGACGCTGCGTCGCGGGTGCACCGATGGTCGTCCCGCCGGCGGTCGGTGCTAGGTTTCTGCGCCGTGAACCGCTTCGACGTCATCGCCAAGGCCCACCCCCGCCACTCGGGCGCACCCTCGATAGCTCGGCTCGCCCTCGCGACCGCCCTCGGGCTGAGCGTTCTGGCGTGCGGCGGAAACGAGGACGGAAACGCGGATCGCGGGCAGAGCTGCGGGGGCGTCACACCGGCCCCCGACCAGTTCGAACCGCTGAGCGGGCCGGGTGGACCGCGGAGTTCATTTGAAGCCGCCCCCAGCGACTCGCCCTGTGCCTTCCTCGATGGCGGTGCGAAGGACCCCGACCACCACAATGGACTGTTCATGATCGACGGCTACCTGGTCATGCCCTGGGCGCCGGAGTGGGCCGACGGCGGGATCAGCGTCTTCGACTTCAGCGACGCCTGCGCCCCGAAGCCCATCAACAGCGTCGAAGCGGTCGCGATGCGCGAGACCCATGCGACCGGTCTCTCTCAGCAAGCTGGACGCTGGATGGCGGTGACCCACCTCAAGGGCGTGAGCTTCTGGGACATCTCGGACGTGACCCAGCCCGTGTTTGGTTCCACCATCGAGCTACCGGGAGTCTTCTACCCCGACGCATATGCGCGCGTCGTGATGAGCCTGTTCTGGCAAGCGCCCTACGTCTACGTCGCAGGCGCCGACAACGGCCTGTACATCGTCGACGCCACGGACCCGCTGAACCCGCAGCTGATCGGGACGTACAGCTTCGAGGTTCCCCTCAGGGCCGGCGCTATCTTTGCCGTGGGGAACTTGTTGGCGGTGAGCGCGGCGGAGGGGACACGCACCATGCTGCTCGACATCAGTGACCCGGCATCCCCACAGCCGATCCCGGGCGGCACCTTCGAGGTCAGCGACGAGACCGGCACACCGCGCGAGGTCTACCACTCGCACCTGAA
This sequence comes from Myxococcales bacterium, assembly GCA_020430865.1. The sequence goes on along the minus strand of JAGQIY010000228.1, from coordinate 16,306 downwards.
CGGCGACAAGCTGTGGTATGCGCGCAAGGGTGGCGGCGGCGGTCTGATCATCTACGACATCCAGGACCCGTCGGCGCCGAGCTACCTCGGCGGAAACAGCCCGCCGGACAGCAACGGTGGCTACGTTTTCGTCAAGGATCAGCGGGCATTCGTTGGCGAGAGCAACTTCGGAGACGTGTTCGATGTCTCGGACCCAGCGAACGTACGCCTCGAGCATACCTTCCACCTACGAGCGGAAGGTGACCTGACCAGTGACCCCGGGGACTTCGACACGCTGATTCCGTTCGGCAACGTCGTCGTCGCCGCCAGCGACGAGAACGACAAGACCGACGCCTACCCCGACGGCGAGGTCCAGGGCCGCGCAAGTCAGGTGTTCGCGATGGACAAGGAAGCAGACACCCAGGGTCCGAGCGTCAGCATGGTCAACCCCAGGGCGGGCGCCACGGGCGTGGCTCTCACCTCTCGGGTCGGGATCACACTGAGCGAGTTCGTGGAACTCGGCACGGTGTTCTCTGGTTCCTTCCAGGTCTTGCGGGAAGGGTGCTCGAAGCCACTGGCCGGGTACTACTCTGGCCAGGAGGGGATCGTGAACTTCTGGCCGAGCGAACCGCTGGAGGCTGGTACGACGTACGAGGTCGTGATCCCCGCTGGCGGCATCACCGACTACATGGGCAACCCGACGGAGCAGGAGTTCCGCTCGAGCTTCACCACGGCGGAGTGAACTTGCCGACGGCCATGCTACGTCACGCGCTGCGCTCTCTCTGGAGTGCCACGTTGCTCGCCGCGTGCAGCAGCGCTTCCGATGAGCCGAAGCCGCCGCTCAGCGCGCTCGAGGTAGGCGAGCTGGAGGGCCCCGAGCTCGGCTACGTCGGCGAAGAAACCTGCTTCACGCTCCAGGTCACACCGAGCGACGCGTCGTTGAAGCTGTTCTGGGGCGACGGCAGCAGCGACGCCGCGCTGTGCCACGTCTACCAGCACCCCGGACACTACCTGCTCAGCGCGCAGGCCGATTCCTCGGGGCAACGGGAGATTCGCTCCCGCGGTCTCCTGGTCGTGAACCGCCCGCTGGCACGGGCACCCACGAACTCGAGCACCATCGCCCTGGAGCCCGAGGGCACGAGGCTCTGGGTGGTGAACCCAGACAACGACAGCATCTCCGTCATGGATGCGGTCAGCCTGGAGTTGCTACGAGAGATCCCGGTGTGCACCCACCCACGAACCCTGGCAATCAGCGGTGCTTTCGTGGCCGTAACCTGCCAGGACAGCGACGAGGTCTGGCAGCTGGAGCGCCGGGTACCGTCCGACGCAAAGCGCACCCAGTTGCCCGCTGGAAGCGCGCCCTACGGCGTCGTGAGCGATCCGCGTGGCCACTTCTTCTACGTCGCCGGGCAGGGACGGGGCAGCATCTCCAGCATCGAGGTCGGGGGAGAGGGGATCACCGCGAGCATCGCAACCGCGCCCGACCCGCGTGGCCTCGGGATGTTGCCCGACGGTCGACTCTTCGTCAGCCACTGGCGAGGCACGCAGCAAGGCACCCAGGTATCGCAGATCAGCGTACCGAGCGCCGGTGAGCTAGGAGGAACGCAGTCGCTGCTGTTGCCACCCGAGGTCGGACTGAACAGCGACACGAACAACGACGGCGTACCGAGCTTCGTCAATCAGATCGTTCTCAGCCCGAGCGGCACCCAAGCCTGGCTCCCTTCGCTCAAGGCGAACAACCAGACAGGGCTCTTCCGCACGGGTAAGGATCTGAGCTTCGACCTCACGGCGCGAGCCACGCTCAACGTGCTGGAGGTACCCGTCGGAGACCATGACCTGCCTCGAGAGCGCGCAGCGGGGAGCTATGCGTTCGACGACCTCGACTACGCATCCGCGGCGGCGTTCTCACCGGAGGGAGGCCTCGTGTTCGTCGCCATCCAGGGCAGCGAGCGCGTGATCGCTCTGGACGCTTTCTCGCTGGATACCGCGGGCTCGATTCGTGACGTGGGAAAGGCTCCTCAAGGTCTGGCGCTGAGCGCAGATGGCAGACGGCTCTTCGTCCACGGCTTCATGTCCCGCGGTGTGCGCGCCTATGACGTCTCGGCGCTGGGGCAGAGCGACCCGGCGCTGCTGGCCGAAGGCAGCAGCGTCGAGGCGGAGGCCCTGACGCCAGACGTGCTGCTCGGCAAGCAGATCTTCTACTCCGCAGCGGATCGCCGCATGAGCAAATCGAGCTACCTCTCCTGCGCGAGCTGCCACCAGGATGGCGAAGGCGACAATCTGGTCTGGGACTTCACGGGTCGGGGCGAGGGGCTCCGCAACACCATCCCGTTGCGTGGTCGCGCGGGCGTCGGCTCTGGAGCGCTCCACTGGTCGGCGAACTTCGACGAGGTTCAAGACTTCGAGCACGACATCCGCGGCCCGCAGCAGGGCACTGGTTTCCTCACGGATTCTGTATTTCACATGGGCACGGTCGACACACCACTCGGCGACTCCAAGACGGGACTCAGCCCGGAGCTGGACGCGCTCGCGGCGTACGTGAACAGCCTCAGCGGCTGGGGCATCAGTCCATACCGTGAGGCGAACGACTCCGCGTGGGCAGCAGCCAGGATGCGCGGCGCGCAGCTCTTCCGAGGGGACACGACCGGATGCGCGACTTGCCACTCGGGCGCCTCCTTCAGCGACAGCGGCTTCGACGCCAGCAAGGTGCCCCGCCTCCACGACGTGGGCACTCTGTCCGAGGGCAGCGGCAAGCGCCTGGGCGGTCCGCTCGCAGGCATCGATACACCCACGCTGCGCGGGCTGTGGAAGAGTGCGCCCTACCTGCACGACGGCTCCGCAGCCACGTTGCGAGAGGTCCTCACCACGAGGAACCCCAACGACCAACACGGGGTGACCTCGAACCTCGACAGCCAGGAGCTCGAAGACCTCGAGCTCTACCTGCTGACATTGGACGACCTCGAACCCTAGCCGACGACCGAGAAGACTGGGTTCTCCGGCAGCCTGCGTGGTGAACCGCGCGGATTGAGCCCCGTGGTCTCAACCTGCCAGCAGCATTATCCAGCAGGAAACTTGCGCAGCTCGAGCTTACCGACCTGGGCGAGGTGAACCTCGTCTGGACCATCAGCGAGCCGCAGCGTGCGGATGTGCGAGTAGGCGCGCGCGAGGAAGAAGTCCTGCGATACTCCCGCCCCTCCGTGGATCTGGATGGCGCGGTCGATCACCTGCAACGCCATCCTCGGCGCCACGACCTTGATCTGAGCGATCTCGGAGCGGGCGACCTTGTTGCCCACCTGATCCATCTTCCAGGCGGCGTGAAGCGTGAGCAGTCGAGCCTGGTCGATCTCCATTCGACACTCGGCGACCAGCTGTCGCGTCACTCCCATCTCGGCCAGGCGCTTGCCGAACGCCTCGCGCTGGTTGGCGCGCTTGCACAGCGCTTCGAGCGCGCGCTCGGCCATGCCGATGGTGCGCATGCAGTGGTGGATGCGTCCAGGACCGAGACGCCCCTGAGCGATCTCGAACCCTCGCCCCTCCCCCAGCAGGATGTTCGCCTTCGGCACTCTCACGCCATCGAAGCTGACTTCGGCGTGCCCGTGCGGGGCGTCATCGTACCCGAAGACGTGCAGCATGCGCTCCACCCTCACGCCAGGCGAGTCCATCGGAACCAGCACCATGCTCTGCTGTTGGTGCCTTGGGGCGCCTGGATCCGTCTTACCCATGAAGATGCAAATCTTGCAGCGGGGGTCCCCGGCGCCGCTGGTGAACCACTTCCGCCCGCGGAGCACGTACTCATCACCCTCATCATTGATTTCCGCACGAATATTCGTGGCGTCGCTCGAGGCTACCTCGGGTTCCGTCATGGCGAAGCATGAGCGGATCTCGCCCGCTAGCAGCGGTTCCAGCCAGCGCTCACGCTGCTCCGGGGTGCCATACCGCACGAGCACTTCCATGTTGCCCGTGTCGGGAGCGTTACAGTTGAAGACCTCCGGCGCGATGAACGAGCGGCCCATCACCTCGCACAGCGGGGCGTACTCGACGTTCGTCAACCCGGCGCCGTAGTCACTCTCGGGTAGAAACAGATTCCAGAGCTGCGCCCGCTTGGCCTTCGCCTTCAGCTGCTCCATCAGTTCAGGCACCTGCCAGCGCGTCGACTGCCGGTCGAGGGCAGCCTCGAACTCCGCCTCCGCGGGGTAGACGTGTTGCTCCATGAAATCTCGAAGCTGTCCGAGCAGCTCGAGGACCCGGGGGGAGTGGTTGAAGTCCATGTGATCTCGCAGGCTTGCACCCTCGAGGAGGAGGGTGCTGTGCCCATGCTACACCCACCGCCCGATGAGCCCAAGCTCGGCGGATGACTCGGAAAACGCGCGGATGGAGCCGGAGCGCACGCAACTTCCGCGCGAATCCTGGGCGTTCCAAGGCGTTTCCGCGGGCATACGCAACGCGCTGCTTCGGCCTCGAGTCCGTAAGTGCTAACGTTCCATCCGGTTGCGGCAATCCAATCGGGCGAGCGCCGCAAGGCGGAACGCTTCGTGCAGTCCGCACCTGGCAACGGGAGGTGTCCACGGCGCGCTACGCCCGTCGTGGCGTCTGTGCTCGCCCACCCTAGCCCGGCCCAGACCTCGCGAGAAGACGAATGCCAGCAACGAAGCACGAACAGCGCGTCCAGCGTAGAATGCCGCCCATGCGTATCCAGTCCACATCCATCGTCCTGGCCCTCTCCCTGGCAGCGTGCGGGGGGGGCGGTGACCAAGCAGGTTCCGCGGGGTCTGGCGGCAGCGCTGGCAACGCAGGCGCAGCGGGTACCGGCGCGATGGGAGGCACCGGCGCGACCGGCGCGATGGGAGGCACCGGCGCGACCGGCGCGACGGGGGGCACCGGCGCGACGGGGGGCACCGGCGCGACCGGTGGCACGGGCACGGCGGGGACCGGCGGAACCGGGCAAACCAACCTGCCCCCCCTCACTGGAGTCGGCGCCGAGACGCTGGCAGGCAACGAGGTGCCTGGCGCCCAGGACGGCACGCGCGAGGTCGCCCATTTCAACAACCCCGTGAACGTGCTGCTGGGACCGAGCGATCGGATCTACGTCGCAGACTTCGACAATGGATTGATCCGTAAGGCAACGACCTCAGGCGAGGTGAGCACGTTCGTCGGGGCTGGGGCCTTCGCGAGGCCGTTCGGCATGACGTTCCTGAGTGGCGGTGACCTGCTGGTCCAGACCGACTACAATACCAGCGCCGGCAGTGGTGGGGCGCTGTGGCGGATCGATGCTTCGGGCAACGCCGCCTTGCAGGTAGACGATTCTGGTCGCGCCCGGGGCCTCGCCACGCTCAGCGATGGCCGCGTGGTCATGTCGTTCTTCCTGGAGCAAAAGCTCGCGATCCTCGATCCGACGACCAAGGCCATCACGCACCTCGCCGGCTCCGAGAGCTCGGAGAGTGGCTTCGTGAACGGCACGGGGAACGCAGCCCGCTTCGCCACACCATACGCGGTCGTGGTCCTCGCGGGCGACGAGATCCTGGTCGCCGACCAGGGCAACAACGTGATCCGTAAGGTAACTCTTGCGGGAGCGGTGACCACCTACGCCGGCGACGGCAGCGCGGCGACGACTGACGGCACGCTGGCGGCGGCAGCGTTCAACATGCCCCAGGGCCTGGCGGCCGACGGCAACGGCAACGTCTATGTGAGTGAGGTGGGAGGCAACGTGATCCGCAAGATCTCGGGCGGCCAGGTCACCACCATCGCGGGGGACGGCACCCAGGGCTGGGTGGACTCCTCGACACCACTGACCGCACGGTTCTACGGCCTGGAGGGTCTCAGCGTGAGCAGTGACGGGGGCACGCTGTACGTCGCCGATGGCAATCGTGGCGACGACAGCGGCAACCATCGCGTACGAGTGATCCACTTGCAGTAAGCATCGCCACGAGCATGAGACCTGGGGCAAATCTCCAGGAAACCCCAGCAATGTGGGCACGCCGTCCAGCGCTGCTACCATCGGCTCATGCTGAAGCAGGACTTCGTGATGCGCGTCATCGAGAAGGCGATGCAGGCCATCGCTCGCGCACTGGGCCACCAGAGCAAGGGTGAGGACACGCGCGCGATGGAGGCCTTGCAGGAAGCCTACCTCGACCTCCTGCGAGTCGATCGTCAGACCTTCGACTCCCTCGACACCAAGACCCTGGTCACCCTGCTCGGTCCACCCGACGTCGTGCGAACCCTGGCCCGCGTGATGACGATAGAGGCCCGCAGCCTCGACCGGATGGAGCGACCCTACCTGGCAAAGCAGCGCAGGACCCGCGCGACGGAACTCTACCTCGCGGTTGGTGTGGGCGACGACGCAGACGACGTCGCGGCGCTCCGGGAGCTGCACGCCTGGCTACGGGAGAAGCGCGCCTGACAGCTATTGACACCAGCGCCTCAGACTCGAGGATGGAGCGCATCTTGAGCGACTTTTTCAAACTGTGCAGCAGCTGCAAGAAGCCGATTGGTTTCGAGCAGAGCTACTACGCATGCAGCGTCTCGACCTGCAATCGCAAGCGCACCGGGCTCTTCTTCTGCTCGCTCCCCTGTTGGGAGGCTCATCTACCGATGATGCGGCACCGCGACGCGTGGGCCGAGCAGGTGCGGTCTCCCAGCCGCGCGGAGTTCGAGCGGGAGCAAGCCGAGGACGCCGCGGCACAGGAGCGGGCCGCGCAACGCGCGACGCCCGAGGCCCAGGAAATTACCGCGCGGAACGAAGCAGCTCGACATGAGGCAGTTCAGCGCGCCCTGGGAGAAGACGAGAGCGGAGCCCAGCGCGCGGCGCGCCTGGGCGTGGTGAAGCGAGGAGCCGAGACGATGGGTCTACCCGAGATCGATGACAAGGATCTGCCCCAGGAGATCTTGATCGTGGCGTCCAAGCTGAAGAAGTACGTGCGCGCGCGCTCCGACTTCAACACCTCGGACGGCGTGATGAGCGTGCTCAGCGACCACCTGCGTCGGTTGAGCGTGGAGGCGATCAAAGCCGCCGCGCGCGAGGGACGAAAGACGGTGCTCGACCGCGACATCCTGAGCGTCCTGAACAACATCTCCTACCGCTCGTGACCTTCCACCGCGCACTGACCAGTGCTCTCCGCCCTCGCCGCTTTGAGCCGGGCAGCGAAAGCGGCTAGACTGAGAGTTCGTGGCGCTTTCCGCACCCGACACGAGACGGGCACCCAGCACGGGCTCCGCGCTCTGGCGAGAGGTCAAGCGCGCGCGCCGCCTGCTGGCCATGGCGCTGGTCGGCTTGGCGTGCAGCGAGGCCAACCCAGAACTGAACCACGCGCCCCGAAGCGACGACCAGGGCCTCGAACGCTGCGATCTCGACGGCACCCTCGCCCTGTGTGGCCAAACCGTCGTCTGGGAGAACCGCCAGCTCGAGAGCGGACGACGCCTGCGGCTCCACTACGCCGTGCTGCGCGCCTACTCGTCATCGCCTGCCAAGGATGCTGTGTTCTTTCTCGCCGGCGGCCCTGGACAATCGGCCGTGACGCTGGCGCACGACATGGCCCCGCTGCTCGACGCCGTGCGGCGGGAGCGAGACATCGTATTCCTCGACCAGCGGGGCACAGGACGCTCCAACCCGCTGACGTGCGAACTCGCGGACCCCGACGACGCCCAAGATCAGTTCCGCACGGATTTGGACAGCACGAAGCTCGAGCAGTGCGTCGCCCGACTCGACGCCGACACCACCCAGTACACGACCGAGGCTGCGGTCGCCGATCTGGACGAGGTGCGGCGAGCCCTGGGCTACGAGCAGGTGAATCTGATCGGCGCTTCCTACGGCACGCGCTTGGCGCTGGCGTACGCTCGCCATCACTCGGCGTCGCTGCGTTCCATGGTGCTCGATGGTGTTGCGCCGCCGCAGCTCAGGCTGTTCCTCGACTTCCTGCCCGATGGGCAGCGCGCGCTGGATCAGGCCTTCGACTACTGTGAGCGCAACGCCGACTGCAGTGAGAGCTACCCCTCGCTGCGGCAGGACTTCGCCGAGCTGATGGAGCGGTTGCGGAAGCGGCCGTTGCTAGCCAAGGTTCGGCACCCGGAGACAGGCGAGGAGCTCGAGCTGACGCTCACCGCGGACGCCTTCGCGTCGGCGGTGCGTGGCATGCTGTACTCAGCCGAGGTGAGCCAGCTGCTTCCAGTGGTGATCGAACAGGTGGCGCGAGGGAAGCTCGAGGCGCTGCTGACGCAGTCGATGCTGGTCTCACATAGCGTCCAGCAGACCATGAGCCTCGGTCTGTTGCTGTCCGTCGCCTGCGCGGAGGACCTGCCCCGCGTCGGTGACGCCGAACTCACGGAGTATGCGCGTCACAGCTTCCTGCCCGCGTCCGGCGTCCTGGAGATGGAGCACGCTTGCAAGCTCTGGCCCCACGCCAAGTACGACCCGGCGGGGTCCGAGCCCGTCGTGAGTAGCGTCCCCACTCTGCTGCTGTCCGGCGAGCTGGATCCGGCGACTCCGCCGCGCTGGGCGGATCTGGCGCTGGAGGGCCTGGATCGGGGCCTGCACGTGATCGTTCCGGGACAGGGACACGGCACGCTCGCCGTAGGTTGCGTGCCCAAGCTGGTCGGACGCTTCATCCGCGACGCCAGCTCGAGTGGACTCGACACCTCGTGTGTGAACGGGCTCGAGCGACCTCGCTTCTTCCTGGACCTGCTGGGCCCGCGTCCTTGACACGAGGACTGGGCCGCCTCCAACTGCCGGCGGCGGAAAACCGATGATCAGGGTCTCCCAGCTCGACAAGCGCTTCGGCGCAGTTCACGCGGTCGCGGGCGTCAGCTTCGAGGCGAGGGATGGTGAGATCACCGGGCTCCTCGGTCCAAACGGGGCGGGCAAGACCACCACGCTGCGCATGCTCTATGGCCTGACCCGGCCCGACACGGGCGAAGCCACGATCGATGGCATCGACGTGGCGAGCGACCCGCGCGCAGCACAGCAACGGCTGGGAGTGGTGCCGGACCAACGCGGACTGTACCCGAGGCTGACCGCTCAGGAACACATCGACTACTTCGGCGCGCTCCAGGGCCTGGACGGCGAGAGTCTGCGCAGCCGCAGGGAGGAACTGCTGGACGAGCTCGACATGCGTTCCATTGCGAACCGCCGCGTCCAGGGCTTCTCCCAGGGCGAGCGCGCCAAGGTGGCGATCGCGCGCGCCTTGATCCACGGCCCGCAGAACCTGGTGCTGGACGAACCCACCAATGGGCTGGACGTGATGGCGACGCGGAGCATGCGCACGGTGATCAAGAACCTGAAGACGCGGGGACGCTGCATCGTCTTCTCCAGCCACATCATGCAGGAGGTGGCGGAGCTCTGCGATCGCGTCGTGGTGATCGCTCATGGTCGAGTCGTCGCCACCGGGACCCCGGGAGAGCTCCGTGAGCGCACCCAGGCGAGCAGCCTGGAAGATGCCTTCGTGAGCGCCATCGGCAGCGCCGAGGGGCTCGCATGAGCGAACAGGGGCAGTCTCCTCTCCCCGACGCTCGCGCGGATCGAGCCCAGCCCAAGGGTTCGGGGGTGAGGGCACCAGGGCCCTTCAAGGTCCTGCGAGTCGTGTTCCGCAAGGAACTACTCGACGCTCTGCGCGACCGCCGTTCGCTGTTCTCGGCGCTGGTCTTCCCGTTACTGATGCCACTGCTCTTCTCGCTGATGTTCCAGGCGCTGATCGAGCGCGAGACTCCCACGGCGCGCACCAAGTTGCCGACCATTGGACTGCGGAACGCACCGGGGCTAGTCGAGCACCTGGCGACTCACGGCATCGACGCCGAGGCAGCCGCGGCGGACCTCACCCCCAACCCCCGGGCGGCGGTCGAGGACAGTCGAGCGGATGCCATCCTGGTCATCCCAGAGGACTATCCGCAGCAGTTCCGCCGCGGCCGCCCTGCAGAGCTCGAGCTCTACTTCGACGACAGTCGCTCCGAGTCGCGCAGGACTGCGCGGCGCGCTCAGCGAGCCATCCTCGGCTACTCCCAGCGCATCGGAGCGCTGCGACTCGTGGCCCGTGGCGTCAGCCCCGAGCTGCTATCGCCTATCCGCGTGGAAGAGCATGACACCAGCACGCCGAGCAAGCTCACCGCGCAGCTGCTGAGTCTGATTCCGATGCTCGCCTTGATGGCCTGCTTCATTGGCAGCATGCAGGTCGCCATCGACACCACGGCCGGCGAGCGCGAACGAGGCTCTCTGGAACCGTTGCTCATCAACCCGGTCTCACGCTTGGGCCTGTCCGCCGGAAAGTGGCTCACCGCCTCGCTGTTCGGCGTCGTGAGCTGCAGCCTGACCTTGCTGACGAGCCTGCTGGCGATGAGTCAAGTCGACCTGGCCAAGCTCGGGTTTCACTTCTCCGTCGGTCTTGCTCAAGGCCTGCGCATGTGGTTCGTGCTCGTGCCGCTGTGCACCCTGGCCAGCGCACTGCAGATGACGATCGCGACCTTCGCTCGCTCCTACAAGGAGGCGCAGACCTACCTCTCGCTGGTGCTGTTCCTGCCGATGCTGCCCGGCTTGCTCCTCAGCCTCTCGCCGATGTCGACCAAGCCCTGGATGTGGAGCGTACCCGTGCTGTCCCAGACTCAGTTCCTCACGGATATAATGGCGGGGGACCCCCCGGGAGCACTCGGCGTCGGCCTGGCGGCCTCGGCCACGCTCCTGCTCTCGGTGCTGTGCCTGTCCCTGGGCGCTCGCCTGCTGAACAGCGAACGCATCGTGTTCGGGCGCTAGCGCTCGAGCCTGAGGCGAAAGGTCTGGCGCAGGCGCCGGAAGTCCGCCGGCAAGTCGAGCGCCCAAGCGGCGCTCTCCAGACACTGACGCGCGACGCCCGGCTTCGCCCGCCCGCTGACGATCACCGCCTGGGAGTCCACGTCGACCAGCTCGTCGAGCGTCGACTCGAGGCGGAGCGAGGCCTTCTGGATGCTGCAGCGCTGGAGCGCCGGCGTGAGTGCCTTGATGAGCCAGGCCTGGGTGTCGAAGCTGCGAACACCCGCGCCGCCGCGCACCGAGATCCCGCGGCCGCTGCCGCCACCACCCATGCCAGTGCCCGAGGAGCCCCACTCGATGCCTTCGGTGGATGGGCGCACGCCGGGTTCGATTGCGAGGTAGCTGGTCACCGGGGACACGGCGCCGCCAAAGGTCGCCAGGCTCATCATCTCGGGCTCGCTGAGCTCCGAGTAGAGCTCCTGACCGAAGATCAGCGCGGCCCAGCGCTTGCTCTGCGCAGCATCGGGTGACAGCGTCCGGGCCAGCGACTCTTGCCAGAGCTTTCCTTGCAGGCGTACGAATCCGCTCGGAACCGAGACAAGCTCGGTGAGCCCGATCGCCTGCCCCTCCGAGAGCTCCTGCGCGCTCGGTAGCACGTCGGCGGGCACGCCAGGTGCCGTCAACTCGGGGGAGTGGAGGCGCAGCGGACGCACCAGCTCTTCCGCGTCGTGCCTGGAGACGTCGCTGTCGTCGAACCCCCCGTGCCACATCACGCCGCCGGTCGTGGCGGCGACGGGTGACAGCGCGTGGGCGTCGTCGCGAGTCAGCGCAGAACGGCCGAGGGTGACGTCGACGACGTGCAGCAGCGCGCGGCTGCGCCTGAGCCGTCCTTTCAGCTTGCCGGGGGTGAGGCTGCTGCGAGTCAGCGTGTCGGTGAACAGCACCACGCGCCTCGGCCCGGTGCGGTCCGTCAGCAGCTCGTCCGCTGCATCCAGCGCAGCGCCCAGCTCCGAGCCGTTTCCCTGCGTCGGAGAGAAGACACCGAGATCCACTCGAGCGCGCTCGGCGCTGACCCAGTCCTTGAAGCGCTTGTCCGTCTTGCGGTCGAAGTACACCAGCTGGACGTGAGCGTCGGGCAGGTAGCTCAGGTAGCCACGCGCGGCGTCGCGCGCAGCGTCGGTGCGCGACGCCATGGACTTCGAGGCGTCCACCAGCAGCACGACACTCGCCTGCTTCGGCGGACTGGATAGCCGTGGCGCGAGGCGAAACTCGAAATGCGTCAGCACGCGCTGCTTCGCGAACACATGCTGACCGAACTCTCCGCTGATGCGCGCTGGCTTCGCCGGCAACAGCTCGAGGACCGTCTCGGCATTGCGAGGTAGCTGGTAGCGCTTCCCCGAGTGCCAGCGCTTTCCGTTCAACAACAGCTGATCGCCGGCGTGGGCTGCCCTGAGCTCGATGCGGGCGGGGAGATCGTCGGTGCCCAGGCTCGGAAGCTCCGCTCGATAGCGTCCTTCGCCGTACTCCAGGGGCAGCTGGAGCGTGTACTCCACCTGCTTCTCTTCACCGGGAGGGCAGGGGAAGACCTGAAGCGCCAGCAAGTCCTGGTGACGCCAGGAGAGCAGCGCTGGATCCTTGGGGTAATAGCCTCCGACCCCGGTGAGCTCGCGGTACTTCGCGGCTGCGGCCTCCGCCTCCATCAGCTCCCCGTCGAACCAGTGGGGCTTGCCATGGAGCTTGCCGAGAGTGCGCAGGCCCGTGGCGACGGATCCACGAGGCAAGTCGATCCAGAAGGTCGCCTGATCGTGGCGCTCGCCGCCGTTGAACACGCTGCGTCGCACGACCAGCTTCGCGAAGCCGCGGTCGACCGTCACGGAAACGACGTTGTCGCGCTCGACCAGCGCCTCCGAGCGCATGCCCTGCATCTGATCCGCAGACGCTGACGCCGCGGACAGCAGGACCGCGGTACACCCTAACCCCCAAACCCAGGCACTCCGGAAGCTACGCAGCATCGTGGGGGCCTTCGACAGGCGACTCCAGAAGAGGTTCCACGAAAGTCGCGGAGGGCTTGGTTCGCAGCGCTTCTCGCAAAAAGTTGTGGCACCAGGAGAAATCGGGCGCGTGCTTCGAGCAGAGGGGGGTGGTAGCTTGAGGCCATGCGTTGGGTCGCCTTGCTCATGGTTTCCAGCTTGCCGCTCGCGGCGTGCGGCGGTGGTGAGTTCACGTCAGCGGGAGCTGGAGGCACTTCGAGCGGCGGCGCGGCGGGCGCCTCTGGAGTCGGCGGGAGCCCCGACGGAGGCTTCGGCGGAACGGGAGTCGCCGGAAGCGCGGGCCAGGTTGGCACGGGCGGCGCGGGCGGCGCGGGCGGATCCAGCGGCGCGGGCGGTGTCGTGAACTCGGACTGCGCGTTTCCTGCTGGACTGAGCGTGCCTAGCAATCCGACCTACCACTCGACCCTGGACAGCCGGGAGGCGGTGCGAAGCCCGGCGATCGGTGTGGGCGAGGGCAGCGTCATCTCCACCGACCCGACGGACGATTTCATCGGCAGTCGCTGCGACTTCGGCGTGCAGATCAACGGCCAGGGCGAGTTCTTCAGCATTCCGGAAGCGGGGGAGGAGCACGTCAACATCGACTACCGGCGCGGCACGCTGATGTTCTACCTGACGCCGTACTTCGACAGTAGCGACAACGCGTCCCACATCCTGTTTCAGACCGCGGGCGATCAGTCGGGTGGCGGGTTCACCCTGGAGAAGGCTGCCTCCAACGATCTGCGCTTCATCGCCCAGGCCTCTGGCGCTGCGGGGCTGACCTTCCAGCGCTATGTGCGAGGCGCCGACTACAGCTTCAACGCCAACGATCCCATCCACATCGCGGTCAGCTGGAACCTCACCGTCGTGGGTGGGGGCACGGTCAACGTGGGGATCTACCTGAACGGGGAGGCGCTGCCGCTGACGGGCGCGCTGAGCGGCCTCAACATGCGAAATGGCAATCCGAACGCGAGCCTCCGCTTCGCCAACAACGACGCCGGCGATGCGCTGGCCACCGGTCTCTTCGACGATATCTGGATCTTCCATGACGTCATCGAGTAGCCCCAGATCGTTTTCGTAAGGAATCAATCGAAGACCACGGTCTTGTTGCCGTAGACCAGCACGCGGTCCTCGAGGTGCCATCGAACCGCCTGGGAGAGCACCAGCTTCTCCAGGTCACGACCCTTGCGCACCAGCTCCTCCACCGAGTCGCGGTGACTCACCCGCTTGACGCCTTGCTCGATGATCGGCCCCTGATCGAGGTCGCTCGTGACGTAGTGCGCGGTGGCGCCGATCAGCTTGACGCCGCGCTGATGCGCCTGGTGATAGGGCTTGCTGCCAACGAACGCCGGCAGGAAGGAGTGGTGGATGTTGATCACCCGTCCTGGCAGGCGATCGCAGAACTCGGGGGACAGGATCTGCATGTAGCGCGCCAGCACCACCAGATCGATGCCACGCTGCTCGAGCAACTCGAGCTCCTTGCTCTCCTGCTCGGACCTGTTCGTTTTATCCACAGGGAAAACATGAAAGGGGACGCCGAAGTCCTCCGCCACCTTGCCCAGGTCGGCGTGGTTGCTGATGATCAGCGGGACCCTGCAGGTCAACTCCCCCGCGCGGTGTCGCAGCAGCAAGTCGTACAGGCAGTGATCGTACTTCGAGACGAAGATCGCGACACGCTTGACGTCCTGGGAGTACGAGATGCGCCATTTCATCTCGAAGCGCTCGGCGACTTCCCTCACCCCCTGCTCGAGCGCGGTGCGGTCCGTCATCAGCTCACTCATGTCGAAGCGGATGCGCTGGAAGAACATCCCGTCTGCCGGATCCGAGTGCTGATCCGAGTCCAGGATGTTCGCACCGTGGCCATAGAGCAGCTGGGCCAAGCCAGCGACCAGCCCGCGTCGATCGGGGCAAGAGACGAGCAGCGTCGCGAGGTGCGATTCGTTGATCACCGCGCCCAGGATAGTCGTGCGCGCAGGATAAGCCAGCGGGCCCGGTTCAGCCTCCGGGACGGAAGAACACGACGTAAGCCGCCACTCCACCGACGATCAGCAGCAGCAAGAACAGCCCCGCGATCATCAGCCAGCCCAGCGCCCGACTGGTCTGGGTAGCCTTGGGCGGCGCGATGGATCCCCCGCTCGGAGGCTCCATCTCGATCTGCACGGTGAAGCCCTGCTGCCCGAGGAACATGCGCGCGTTGTCGAAGAACTGCTGATAGCTCTCGGGATCGACGTCCAGCGGCCGGCCACGCTGCTGGTAGAGCTTGTACAGGCAGTTGTAGGTTCTGAGCTGACCGGTCTTGGCGGCGACGTTCACCGAACCCACGGTGACCGGAGCGAAACCCGCCACGTCGGGCTTCAACGAGATGTGCTGCAGCGCTTGCTTGCCCCCGCCGGTGCTGTCCACCTCGGGAGCCAGAAGCTCCACGCTCCGCACGCAGCCGCCGGCAACCTTGAGGCGGTGGAACTGCAACGTGAAGAGCCCGGCGAAGTCGAAGCCCTGCTGGGCAATCATCGTGCGTTTGACCGACGCCATCGAAGCTTCCTAAGACCCCCACAAACGACACGGGACCATCCGTGGCGAGCGCAAGACTGCCGAAGGTTACGCGGAATGGGCAACTCCGAGGGCAGCGCCGTTCGATCCTGATCCAGACCGTGTCGCGCATCGACACAACCTGGCACAGGGAGTCAAGCCTACGATTTTGTTAACTTTTGTCGAGCCCCTTGGTGGCACGGCGCGTGCTCAAAAGGCTGGGAATGCAGCTCAGACTACGCAACTTGGTGCTTGGATTGGTCGTGGCGCTCGGAACCCCAGCCTGCGGCGCGCGGGTCGCCGGGGACGCTGATCAGCGGGGCGATGGCGCGAACCGGGGCGACCCTCGGGGCAACACCGACGAGCCTCCCGAGCAGCAAACCGAAGAAGGGACCGACCCACCGCCGGATGGCGAGTCGTTCCCCGGCGAGGTGCGCGCCGTCTACACGCTGAGCGCCAACAGCGATGGGTCTCGCGCGTTGACCATCGAGTGGGGCAACTCCGATCGCAGCTGTGAGCTGCGAGAGGTCTTGAGCTGCGGGTATGCGAATGGCAGCGTGACCCTCGACGTCACGAGCGTGGTCCCGGGAGCCGAGATCGATCTCGCCGCGACCGACGGCTACATGAGCGCCAGCGGCGTCAACGAGGGCGGGAGCGGGCCTGATGACTGCTGGGGTGGCGGGGGCTCGCTCGACGGACGCCTGGTCATTCGGGGGGTCGACCTCGTCTCTGGCTGGTTCAGCTTCACGGCAGAGGCCACCAGCTTCTTCGAGCCCACACTCGATGGCGACTTCGTCGCGCTGGAGTGCGAGGCCCCCGAAGCGCAGCCAGAGGTGCCTGGCCCTGCAGCGGTGTTCGACGCGCTGGACGACGGCGTCCACTTGCGGTGGGGCAACGTCACGCGCAGCTGCGGTGACTCGATGGACGTGGTCTGCAATCAGGCAAAGGCCGAGGTCACGCTCACCGAGAGCGACCTCCAAGTCGGGAACGTGGTCGACCTCGAGCAGGCCGGCGCGCTCGAGATCTCCAGCGGCGTGAACCTCGACGGCAATCCTTGAACTACACG
>JAGQIY010000227.1 GCA_020430865.1 Myxococcales bacterium | reverse complement strand
GCTTCATCGACCGCATCGACCGCGTCGACGACGAGACCATCGAGGTCATCGACTACAAGACCAACCGGCAGATCTTCACCCGCGACGAGGTCGAGCACAGCCTGCAGCTCTCGCTCTACCACGTCGCAGTCCAGCGGATGTGGCCCTGGGCGAAGAACGTCCGGCTGACGTTCCACATGCTCCGGCACGGGCTGCGGCTGCGGACCGAGCGCACGCCCGAGCAGCTCGAGGCGGCGCTCCGCTACGTCGAGACGATGGGCCGCATGACCGAGGAGGCCACCGAGTTCCCGGCGCGGCTGAACAGCAACTGCGTCTGGTGCGATCACCGGCAGCAGTGCCCGGCCTACGCCGCGGCGCTGAAGGGCCAACGCGACTTCATCTGCGAGGACACCGCCGACCTGGAGGCCGTGGCTCGGGAGCGCGAGGAGGTCGCGCGCCTGGCCAAGCTGCTCTACGCCCGCAAGAGCGAGCTCGAGGGCGTGCTCAAGACCCACCTGGCCGAGCAGGACGAGCTGGTCCTCGCCGGCGTGCGCTACCGGATGTTCAACGTCACGAAGGTGGAGCACCCGCTCGCCCGTACGGTCCAGGTCCTCGCCGACGCGACCGGCATGGATCGCGACCAGATCGTCGAGCGCATCGCGACCGTGGACGGCAAGGCACTCGACCGGCTGCTGAAGGAGGCGGGCAAGACCCTCGACCGCTCTCGCGTCGCGCTGCTCAAGGCCG
Organism: Myxococcales bacterium; assembly: GCA_020430865.1. Next base: position 779 of record JAGQIY010000227.1, on the reverse strand, counting down.
AGCTCGACGCCACCGCCGAGAAGTCCTTCTCGCCCCGCTTCTGGGCGAAGGAGGTGGCGGCGTGAGGCCCCTCGCGTTCATCGACATCGAGACGACGGGGCTCGATCCGGAGCGGCACGAGATCATCGAGGTCGCCGCGGTCCGGGTCGACCCGCGCACGTTGGCCGAGCTGGATGCCCTGTCGGTCCAGGTGCGGCCGCGTCGGCTGGAGAGCGCCGACCCGACCGCGCTCGCTCTCGTCGGCTACTCGCCCGACGCCTGGACTGACGCAGTGGACCTGGCCGACGCGCTCGCCCGCATCAAGCCCCTCCTCGACGGCGCGGTCCTCGCCGGCCACAACGTCGCCTTCGACCGCAGCTTCCTCTCGCGGGCGTGGGCCGACGCGGGCAACCGTCCCGACGACCTCGACCATCACCTGCTGGACACCGCGACCCTGGCCTGGCCGCTGCTGGTCACGGGTGCCGTCGACTCGCTGTCGCTCGGTCCCGTCTGCGCGGCCCTCGGCATCGAGCGGGAGCTGGAGCACCGTGCGCTCGCCGATGCGCGGGCCAGCCTTGAGGTCGCTCGCCGGCTGCTCCCCGAGCACACCGACGCGGCGCTGACCCGCACGCTCGTCGCCGACGAGCAGGCCATCCTGCGCACGCAGCTTCGACGGCTGCACGCTGGCCGGGTGGGCTACGGCCCCTGGGACACGAGCGACGGTCGAAGCTATCCGCGCGAGGCGCTGCTCGAGGTCCTCGACGCCCTCAACTACTGCGCCGCCGAGCTGGTCCGGCTCG
>JAGQIY010000019.1 GCA_020430865.1 Myxococcales bacterium | reverse complement strand
TCCGGTCTTCGAGAGCGAGGTGCGGCAGTGGATGCAGCAGACCGGCGTCGACGAGGTGCGCGCCACGCTGATGGTGACGCTGATCGAACGCGTGCGGCGCGCCGCTCATGCGCGACAGGTGGGACACGCCGAAGGGCTCGAGCCCGCGCCGGAGACCTACGCGCTGGTGCGGGCTGCTCAGACTGGGCAGCTGACGTTGCCCGCAGGCGCGCTGGGTGAGTGGCTCGGCGGCCTGGCGAAGGAGCTCTGCGGAAGTCGACCGTTGCAGCCCCTGCAGCGGGAGCCCATGAGCACTCCGTGACGCTCTCGGAGTTGGCGCAGGCGCTGGAGAGCGAGGCTCACGTCTGGCTGTTCCCCGTCACCCCCGGCAGCAGCTGGGACCCAGCGCGCCTCGAAGAGCTGATGAGCTGGCTCACCCCGAGCGAGCGCGAGCGCGCCGGCGACTTCCGCAGTCGCGACGATCGCCTGCAGTTCGTGGCTTCCCACGGCTTCCTGCGCGCGGTCTTGAGTCGGTACCTGCCGGACCGCCCACCGTCGAGCTGGGACTACGTGATCGGTCCCTATGGCAGACCGGAGCTCGCCGATGCGGAGCTGCGCTGGCTGCGCTTCAATCTCTCCCACACCGCGGGGCTCGCGGCGTGCTGCGTCACGCGTGCGCTCGAGTGTGGCGTCGACGTCGAGCGCCGGGACCGGCGCCGCAACTTCCTCGGCATGGCGCGCACGGCGTTCTCGGAGCTGGAGCAGGCGAACCTGCGGCAGATCCCCGAGGAACGACGCCAGGCGCGCTTCTACGAGATCTGGACGCTGAAGGAGGCCTACATCAAGGCCATCGGCATGGGCCTCAGCCAGCCGCTGCACCAGTTCTCGTTCGAGCTGGACGCGCCTGGAGGGCCGCGCTTCCACCCCGCCCCGAGCCGCCCCGCGAGGCCCTGGGCCTGCTACCTGGATACGCCCACGGAGCAGCACCAGCTCGCGCTGATGCTCGGAGCGACTCCACCGGGGGGCGTACGGCTCTGCGCGCTGGACGCAGCGTTCGAAGCAGGAAAGAGCCGCGCGATCGCCCAGATCGTCCGCGGCGATTAACAGCGGCCCGGGCCACGGCGATTTGGGAGCGTTCGAGACGACGACAAGAACCCCAAGCAGACCTCGTCTCCAGAAAGGACTCCCCGCACATGACCCGCAAGACCCGCATCGTCGCCCTCTCCGTTCTGATCTTTGGTTCTCTCGCCGGTGTGACCGCCCTGGCCAGCGCGAAGGGCAAAGGCAAGCACCGCGACCCCGCCGCCCGTATCGAGCGCGTGTTCAAAAAGCACGACACGAACAAGGACGGCAAGCTCACCGAGAGCGAAGTCGGCGAGCGCAAGTGGAAGCGCCTCAGCAAGGCCGACGCCAACAACGACAACGCCGTCACCAAGGCCGAGCTCGAGCAGAAGATGGCCGAGCGCAAGGCCAAGCGTGGCGAGCGCAAGGGCAAGCGCGGCGAAGGCAAGGGCAAGCGCGGCGAAGGCAAGGCCAAGCGCGGCGAGCGCCGCCAGAAGGCCGCCGAGTAGGCCCCGCACCAATTCCTCACGGCAACGTGAGAGCCTCCCCGACTCCGCACGAATCATCACTCCTCCTGTTCCCCCAGAACGCCGCCTGTCAATCACTGATAGGCGGCGTTCGACTATTTGGGGATCGGGTTCGCGCTTCCTTGCGGCTTCAGCGGGAGATCCTCCAGTACCTGAGCGACGGTCGATTCACGCTGGATATCGCGGGGGAGTTGCAGGTCTTCGACTCCAATGCCCAACCGTTGGACGAAGGAGATCCCCGAGCAGGCACGACTCTGTGCGTGTCGGACCCCTGGGTGCTCCGCCGCCTGGAGCCCAACGACGCGCTCGGCCTCTACGACAGCACCACTCGAGACGTGAAGGCCATGTCGGATGAGGGCTTCGAAGACTGCCTCGCGGTGGGGAATGGGCAGTTCTACAGTCCTGGTACC
>JAGQIY010000226.1 GCA_020430865.1 Myxococcales bacterium | reverse complement strand
GACGTTGGTCGCGCACCTGGAAGCCTTCAAAGCCTACTGGAGCCGCACGCCAACGCTCGACTCACAGCTCAGTGTCCCCGCCATTGGACTATGCGCCATGGCGGTGCAGCGAGGGCTCGAACTCCAGGTCGAGTCGGGCTACATCCCGGATTGGCTCGTGCATGGAGTCTCTCCAGGATGAGTCGATTGATCATGCCGTACACCTTCGACCTCGCGAAGGTCACCGAAGCGCTCGGTTCGGGCTCGCCGGAACTCCACCAGCGCCTCAACACCAAGTCGGGAGAGCCCCAGACGCGCGCCGCACGTGCCCTGATCGACGGCAAGTCGACGCGAAGGGAGTCCGCGGCGGATACGATCCACGCGTTCGAGGCGATCTGCCTGGCACTCGGTCGAATGCTGCCAAACGCCGGTCTCTACGAAAGTGACGCACTCGAGCAGGCCTCGGAACAACTCGAGGTCCTAGGTTTGGACGACGTCAGCCCAATCACCATCATCTCCAATGGCTCGCCGATTCCGCTCCCGAGCGTCGAAGATTACCCGATGGTCGGAAACGCAACCCACGAGGCGTGTCTGAAGGCGTGGGACTTGATCAAGGACAACCCTCCGCAGTCCAGCGACTCTGCGGTCGACCAGATCTTCATCACCGTCTACGACTACCTCGAACTCGCCGTCGCCTGGGAGAGTGGACTGATCGGCTTCATCTACTAACCCCCTCCGCCCGCGCGCGCGAGCGCAGCGAGACGCGGCCGGCGCCGGGAGGGGGCGGACGCGCAAGATTTCAGGACGTCGAAGCCGCGGCAACGCGCAGATCCCAGGGTGCCTGCGCCCATCGCCATCACCGGAGGATCTGGACGGCTTCCGACATGACGTGCTTGGTCTGGAGGACATCCCCGAGGAAATTGGACTGTGGTTCGCCCCCGAACCCGCCCTCTCAGCACTGGTCATCGTCCCCCAATCGCGCTAGGAGCCTCCGGTGCTTCGTTGCTATTTTCTCGGTGTGTGCAGCGGCTCGTCCCTCGACCAGGGAACGAACAACGTGTCGCTGTTCAACTTGATCGAGCAGCTGAATCTTCCGCCGTCCACGGGGCCCGGCGCCATCAAGCCCCCGCCCAACGGGCTCATCCCCGTGGAACTCCACGCCTACTGGGTTCTCGAGCCGGACGCGATCGGGCTCAGCTTTCAGACCCGCTTCGTGCTGCAGTCCCTGGATAGCGGACTGGAGATCCCCACGGATATCACTCAGCACGTCTCACAGACGCCGCGCTTCCGCACGCGAGCTCTGGGGTTGCCCCATCCGCCGGTGGTCGGCAACTACGCGCTCCGCGTGGAGTGGCGGAGCGACGAGACCGACGGATTCTTGCGCGACACGATGACCTGGCCCCTGACCGTCGTGGAGATCCAGCCGCGCCCCGCCGTGACGATGCACTGAGGCCCGCCCGAGGCTCGGCAAGCCAGATCGCAGGCTCCACGCCTCAGAGCTTGGTGAACGCAGCCGAACAGCGGGGGGCGGAGGCGAGAGCCTGCTGAGCGTCGAAGCCAGCGGCCTCGCACAATTGGATCCACGAGGAAATAGTCGGAGCTCCGATCTGCAGGGAGCCACCGAAAGCGATGTAGTCCACGCTGTCTTGCTGGACGAACAGCACCTGTCCCTGAGGGATGGACAACGTCGAACCCGCTGGCTGCGGCGCGTCCTGGAGGCCCGCAACGTCGACGCCCACGGTCTCGCTCACCCCCAGGTCCAGGGGCAACCCGCGCTCGACCGCGAACGACGAATGCCGGGTCTCTGCAGGCGGATCCAGCGCGAGGGAGACCCCCCAAAGGGTCGCCTCGTCTCCGCCACTCAGGGCGCTCGCCACGGGCATCGCGTAGCTGTCGAGCTCACCCTCGAAGGCGGGGAACACCAGCACCTGATGGTTCACCGTCAGCCCCGGCACGCCGACCGGCTCCGAACTCACGCTGCCGGTCCCGACGCCCGGCTTCACGGCGACCTGGCCGAGTTGATCCGCAGGGATCATCTGCAGCTGCTGTCCGCTGAGCAGGTCGTCGCCCGCGTCGAAGGTCACCAAGCCGAACCCCGTCCCCGTCAAGGTGTCGTCGGAGAGGTCTTCGGGAGTACCCGCGTCATCCCCCTCGACGATCACCGCGAAGACGCTGGTCACGTCGGAGTGGACGTTGAGCTCGAAGGCGCACGCCGTGGGCGTGTTTCGCGCCACGCAGTTGGCGTCGCTGATCCCCTGGACTACCCGCCTATGTATCCGTGCGGCATCATTCAACTCGGCACCTCGGATCTTCGCCATCCGATAGTGCCCCGCCTCGAGCGCGGGCAGCGCATCCCAGCCCACGATGCTGCCGCGCACCGTGCGTTGCCGTGCCTTGCTCGGCGTCAGCGGCAGAACCAGCGCGTCGCTGCCGCCCCCGCTGACCTCCAGCGGCAGATACCCGGCGTGGCTGATACTCAGCTCACTGGCCTTCGACACGCTCGCGACACCTTCGGCGTCGGTGGTCGCAGCCCCATCACCGGTGGTCACCTCGGCTCCTGCGACTGGGCGCCCAGTCTCTCGATCCAGCACCGTCACCTGGGTTTGGGGGAGAGGCGCGTCGTCATCGCCCCCGCAACCAGCCGCAAGGCAGGCGAAAAGCACGGGAAACATCAGCGAGAGCCGGAAGGGCGCGCGCAGACTCGAGCGCTCGCAGGCGCGCACAAACCATGGCTCGGGGAGTTGGCAGTCGTCGATCATTGGGCCCTCGGAGGATACAGTCTCCCGCGTCGATGGTCGCCGCGGATTCGGATCTGCCCCCAGAGAGCCAGCTGCCACTGGATGGCTCGAGCTTCGTGGGGCGAAGTGCGGAGCTCGCGGAGCTCGCGCGATGCTTTGGCGCCGGGCAGCGCTTGCTGACTCTGGTGGGTGCGCCAGGCATCGGCAAGACGCGACTTGCGCTGCGCTACGCCGAGCAGCTCCCGCAGGCCCTGTTCGTCGATCTCTCGAGCGCCGACACGCTGGCCGACGCTTGTGGCACGCTCGGTTCGCGCCTCGGAGTGCTGTTCAGCGACGACACCGACCTGGTCGATCACCTTGGGCGCGCGTTCGCGGCGCGGGGACCGAGCCTGTGCGTGCTCGACAACTTCGAGCAGCTGCTGAACCAGGCGGGAGACGCGCTGCAACGCTGGCTGGCCGCTGCGCCCGCTCTCCAGCTCCTCGTTACCTCGCGGGAACGACTGAGGCTCGAGGGCGAGAGCGTGCTGGAGCTCGCTCCCCTGCCCCTGCCAGAAGAGGACGTCGACGTCGAATCCGCAGCCGACGCCGAGGCGGTACAGCTCTTGCTCGATCGCGCTCCGCGCTTGCGGCTCACCAGCGGGAACGCAAGCACCCTCGCCCGGCTCGTGCGCGAGCTCGATGGTCTCCCGCTCGCGATCGAGCTCGCGGCGGCTCGCCTCGGTGTGATGGACCCTGCGCAGCTGCTCTCCCGCCTCGGGCAGCGACTCGACCTCCTGAGTCGCAGCGGTCCAGCGAGCGATTCCACGCGAAGACGCGCGACGCTGCGCGCGGCGCTGGACTGGTCCTGGGAGGCGCTGAAGGAGGAGGAGCAAGCGGCCCTGAGCGCGGCCTCGGTGTTTCGGGGCGGGTTCAGCTTGGAGGCCTTCGAGGGTGTTGCTGGGGCGGACCTCGGCACCTCGACGCACGCCCTGGACGTCCTGCAGAGCCTGTGTGAGAAGTCGCTGATCCGCACCACCACGCGCAGCGATCGCCAGCTCTCGACGCGCTTCGTGCTCTTCGAGAGCGTCCGCGCTTACGCCGCCGAGAAGCTGAAGGACGGCGGCGCCACGACGCGCCGCCACGCTCAGTTCTTCACCACCGCCTGCGGCGAGCGTCTGCGAGAGCTCGAGGGCAACAGCGAACGGCTGGGCGCCAAGGCCGAGGACTTCGTGGCGCTGGAGTGGCTCGCGTCGGAGCTGGACAACATCTTGCTGGCTGGCGAGACGCTGATCACGAGCACCTCCAGCGCGGACATCCAGCAGCGGCTGTACTTGGCGCTCGGCGCCGGCGCGGTGCTCTCCCGGCGCGGGCCGCCAGCGCGCTACCTCGCGTTGATCGAGGCGGCCATCCATCACGCTTCGTATACGTCGGCACCGCCTGCGCTCGTCGCTCGCGCGGAGCTGGAGCGCGCTCGCATGCTGCAGCGGCTGGGCCGCATGGCAGAGGCGCGAGAGGGACTCCAGAGCGCCATCGCTCGCCTTGCGGAAACGCAGGATCCACAGCTCTTGGCCGACCTGAAGACGGAGCTCGGCGTGCTGGAGCAAGCCTCGGGTAACCTCGAGGCTGCGGAGCTGGCGTTCAACAGCGCCCTCGCGCTGTTGTCGCCGACCCACCGCGGCGCCCAGTCGCGAGCCCTGGCTGGTCTTGGCCTGTTGCGACATAGCCAGGGGCGACTCGACGAGGCCTTCGCCGGCTACGACGCCGCACTGGTGCTCGCCAAGGGCGCCGGAGCGCACGCCCTGGAGGCCAGCTTGTGCCGCGATCTGGGCACGCTGCGTCTCCAGCAGCGCCGCTTCGACGAGGCGCGGGAGTACTTTCAGCGCGCTCTGGACCTGCATCGCACCCACGACGCCGAGAGCCTCAGCGACGGCACGCTGGTCGGCATCATCGAGGGCAATCTCGGGATCCTGGAGCAGGAGCTCGGTCACTTCGAGTCCGCGGCCAAGCACTTCAGGCGGGCGCTGCGGGCCGTCAGGCGCGCCGGCTCCCTGCTCCTGGAGGGGCACCTGCTCGGCTATTTCGGCGCGTTGCTGCATGAGCGCGCGCGTCAGCTCGGCGACGCCGAGGCGGTCGACCAGGCGCGCGAGCACTACAAGAGCAGCCTGCTGATTCTGCGCGGAATCGGCGATCGGCGCCAGGAAGGCGTGTTCAGCGCTGCGCTCGGCGCCCTGGAGGCAGAGCAAGGCCGCCTCGAGGCAGCGCGAGAGGCGCTCGAAGGTGCCTCCGAGGTGCTCCTGCCCCTGGGCGACGCCGGGCTCTTGCTCGCCCTGGAGCTGCATCGCGCTCACCTCGACCTCGCGCTGGCACAGGGAGCGTCGCCCAAGGAGCAGGTCGCGCTGCGCGAGTCCGCGGACGCGCGCCTGGCGAGCGCTCTCGCCCCAGCGCGGGAAGCCGTCCTGAGCCAGTCCGACGACGCGCGTTTTGCGCTGCGGTTGTTGCAGCTGAGCTTGAGCCATGACGCGGTGATCTTTCGGGGGGCGAGTGGACTCCTGGATCTACCCGGCGACCAGCAGGTGGACCTCTCGGCGCGCCAACCTCTGCGGCGCATCGTGCTCGCGCTGATCGAAGCACGGTTCACGCAGCCTGGCGTTTCGCTGACTCAGGACCAGCTGATCGAGGCGGGCTGGCCCGGTGAACGGATGACGCCGTTTGCCGCACAGAACCGCCTGAAGGTTGCGCTCTCGACGCTGCGCAAGCTGGGGCTGCGTGAGCTCCTGTTGCGAGACGAGCAAGGCTACCATCTCGACCCAGGCGTTCCCGCGCGGATCGAGATGTGAGGTTCAGCAGGTGACGCTGACGCTGTGATTGTGCGCGGCACCATCGCTGGAGGTGATGGTCACGCTGCCTCCCCCGGCGAGTGTCGCGAAATCTGCGGCGGTCACCGTCACGCTGTGGCTGTGGAGCGCCACGCCGGTGATGTCGTAGGTCTTGTCCACGCCAGCTTCGACGTCCGCTGCCGTCACCACCAGTTCGTGTCCATGATTGCCGACGATGCTCGCTTCACAGCTGGCCCCACCGCCTCCGCCGGTGCCCGCTGTATTATTCCCTGCGGAACCTCCGGTTGCGTTCCCTGCGGCGCCGCCGTTACCCGAGCCGCCATTGCCCGAGCCGCCGCTGCCGCCGTTTCCTGCGCCACCAGCGCCATCATCGGAGCCGTCGTCGCCGCACCCCGCGAGGCCGGTGCCCAACGCCATCGAGCCTGCCGCCAGCGCGCCAGCTTCCAAGATCCTCAAGAACTGTCCACGGGTCATCTTCATCAGAGCCTCCAAGCCGTCGGTGTTCCCGACCAAGTGCAAGTGCAGCTTGGGTCTCCGCCGAACGCACCGCGAGTTAAGGCGAGTTAATCGTCCCTCGGCAGCTCGGGGTCGTCCCCTCGAGGATTAACCCGGGTTAACTCGCCCTCCAGCGCCCTGGGTTGCACTTGTAGAGCGGGTGCGAGGCCTGCGCTGCGCGTGCAGCCCGGCTTCGTTGGCCCCTTTGACCTGGAGGAATCATGAGACGTTTGGCTTCGACGACCCTGATAGGCGCCTGCGCGGTGGGTCTGCTGCTCGCTGCGTGCGGTAGCGACGACGGAGGTGGTGGCAATGGGGGCAACGGTGCCGCTGGCGGCGCCGCTGGCAGCGCCGGTGATGGCGGCAGCGCTGGGAACGCGGCGGGCAACGGCGGCGACGCTGGAACCGGCGCGGTGGGTGGCGCAGCGGGCAACGGCGGCGCGGCGGGCAACGCCGGCGCAGGGGGGACTGGCGGAGGCTCCGGTGTCGAGCTGCCTCGCGCATCGCGCTCCAGCACGGTGGCGCTGACGAGCGACGACGCGACGGTGGTGATGGCCAACCAGGACTGTGGCGGAATCAGCATCTTCGATACCGCCAGCAACACGCTGCGCGCCAGCGTCCCGACCGGGGCCGAACCCTCGAGTGTCGTGATTCATCCCAACGACACCAGCGTCTTCGTCGCCAATCGGGCGGACGCTACGGTGGTGCGCGTGGACGGCATCGACGGCTCGAGTCCCACGGCTGCGACGCCGGTCGACGTCGGCTCGGAGCCCACCGGCCTCGCGCTGTCACCCTCGGGCAAGCTGTTGTTCGTGGCTGAGCACGCCGAAGGCAGCGTGGCCGTGATCGACACCACGACGATGACCGTGGTCGACCGCATCACCGACGTGGACACGCCCTTCGCGCTCGCGGTGACCAACGACCTCGACGGCGACGACGACGACGAGCTGCTCGTGGTACCCGAGTTCTTCGGTGAGTCGATTGGTGTCGAAGGGACCGACGCGAGCCGTCAGGGTCGCGTGCGCTTCTTCAACGTGAGCGACCGTGCTGCCTCGGGGCAAGACGTGGTGTTTCAACCGGTGGACTCTGGCTTCGAGCCCAAGAGCACTCCCGGCGCCGGCACCGCGATGACCTCCCCCAACCAGCTCTCGTCCGTGAATGTTCAGGGCGACAAGCTGTACATCACCAGCACTTCCGTCTCCCCGGCGGGACCACCGACCTCCAACGGCAACGTGCAGCCGGTGATCTACGCGGCGAACATCAGCGACCGCACCGTCGACACGAATCACACCGTCAACCTCGCTCGCGCGGTGAAGACCGACGCCGGAAGCAACCCTGTCTTGTTCCTTGCGGATATCGTTGACGTTGACTTCATCGCGCCCGACGTCGCCTACGTGGCCTCACGTGGCGCCGACGTCATCCAGCGCGTGGGCTTCGGTCCAGCGGTCACCGTTGGACACCCGAACGGCGTGCGCCAGATGGACGTCCTCCCAGCGCCCGCGACGGGCCCGGGCGGCTGCAAGAACCCGACGGGCATCGTGGCCGGCCACGCCAGCCCCAAGGCGTGGGTGAACTGCTGGGTGAGCCGCTCGCTCGGCGTGATGGACTTCACGACCCAGACCCTCGCAGCGACGGTCAAATCCTGCGACCTGCCGACCAACCCCAACGAGCAGCAGGTGGAAGCCGGCAAGCGCTTCTTCTTCACCGGGCGCGCGCGCTGGTCCGACAACGCCTGGTCGAGCTGCGCGTCGTGTCACCCTGGAGGACTCAGCGACAACGTCGTGTGGCGCTTCGCGGCGGGCCCACGCAAGTCGATCTCGCTGGCAGGCTCCTACTCCCACAGCCCCGGGGGCGTGCAGAAGCAACGCATCTTCAACCACACCGCGGTGTTCGACGAGATGCACGACTTCAACCGCAACACGGTCGGCATTCAGGGTGGCGCTGGTGCCATTCAGGAGCCGGACACCGGAGCAGGGGCGACCGACTGCACCGGCGCGCTCAAGCCAGTCGACCTGGGTGACGGCGTGAAGGGCGTGAACGGCAAGCCCGCCAAGGAGTTCCAGGACGCGCCCGAGAACTGCGGCACCGACGACTTCGACGCCATCGAAGCCTGGGCTCAGCAGCTCCGTCCGCCCGCGGGACGCAAGCTGCTGGATGCGCAAGCGGTCGCGCGAGGCGCGACGCTCTTCGGTGAGTTCATCGAGGGCACCAACAGCAACGGCGGCTGTGTGAGCTGTCACGGCGGAAAGGGCTGGACCGTTTCCCGACGGTTCTACACTCCATCCACGGCGACCAACACGGCCCTCGGCACCTCGATCTTCACCGCGCCGCCAGCCTGGCCATCCACCTGGACGGATCACAGCGGCGACGCGCAGCTGAGCGTGCAGAACGCCAGCTCAGACCTGGTCGCGGACGCCCAGGCTCCAAACCAAGTCGCCTGCGTCATCCGCAAGGTCGGCACGTTTGGCGTCCCTGGTGATGCGAATGCCACGGCCGAGCTCGAGGTGCGCGCCAACGGCACGACGCGAGCGCAGGGCGCTGGAGGGTACAACATCCCGGCGCTCTACGGCTTGAGCCTGGGCGCTCCGTTCCTCCATCATGGCGGCGCGAAGAACCTGGAAGAGCTGTTCACCGGAACGACCTGGGAGGCGCACTACCGTGCTGTCAACGCGGCGTTCCTCACGGGCAGCAACGCCGCTCAGGACCGTGAAGACCTGATCCAGTTCCTGCTGAGCATCGACGCCAGCACGGCGGAGCAGCCGATCCCGTTCGGCTTCGAAGGCTGCCCGACGGCATTCCAGTAGCGAGAACGCCAGGTCCAATGCAGTCAGAGAGCCTGAATCCGATTCCTCCCGGATTCAGGCTCTCGCCTTTTCGTACGTGCGGGACGACTCAGTTACACGGACAGCCGCTCTGATTCAAACAGTTGGTCAGCTGGACCACGCGGTTCAGCGAGGACCCGAAGAGCCCGCCGTTGGCGTCGATCACCGCGCGACACGCGCCCGGCTGGTAGCACTGGAACCCGGAGCACCCCGTGGTCTGCACGCAGTCGATGATGTCGGTGCAGCCGGTGTCCTGGATACACGTATCGAGCTGGTCGTAGCAGGAGACGCAGCTGCACACCCCACACTCGTCGGTCGCGAGATCGATGCACGCCTCCACCCCACCGCTGCCGCCGCTGCCGCCCACGGCGCCAGCTCCCGCCGCACCGCCGAAGCCGCCCGCACCGCCGAAGCCGCCCTGACCGCCGAAGCCGCCAGTCCTGCCGCAGGCGCCTGCTCCGACCAGACCTCCGTTGCAGGCTAGTCAGCCAAGGCTTTCCACCTCGATCACGCCTATCGAGACAAAGCGCTGATTGCAGCAG
>JAGQIY010000225.1 GCA_020430865.1 Myxococcales bacterium | reverse complement strand
CGAAGCGCCTGATCCGCGAAGCCGCGGAAAAAGAAGAATACGAGAGTTACGAAGGCGGCAGGATGCCGGAGGCGTGGCTCGAAGCGCTGCGCCCTCTGGGCACCACCTGGGAGAAGCCGTACCTCGAGACGGTGTCGTGGATCGTCGTGCTGTTCGAAGAGCTGTATGGACTGGAGACGGACGGCTCCCGACGCAAGAACTACTACACCAAGGAGAGCTGCGGCATCGCCGCGGGGCTGTTCATCGCGGCGTTGCATCGCATGGGGCTCTCCACGTTGACTCACACGCCCAGTCCGATGGGCTTCCTGAGCAAGATCTTGGGGAGACCGAACAACGAGAAACCGTACATTTTGTTTCCGGTCGGATACCCCGCCGCTGACGCGGAGGTGCCCGATCTGCGGCGCAAGGCGCTGGATGAAGTGAGCACCTGGGATCCCTCACCCCCAAACCCCGAGAACTGAGCGAACCTCGCTTCTGGGGGGGGGGGAGAGAGGTAGTCGCTCAGCGGCTGAGTAGCGTGCGCGCGATCTGCGAGATCTGGATCTCGTCGGTGCCGCCGTAGATCTGCAGGACCTTGGCGTCGCGGGCCAGCTGCTCCACCTGGAACTCCGCCATGTAGCCGTTCCCGCCGAAGAGCTGCACCGCCTCGAGGGCGACGTCCATCGCGGTCTGCGCGCAGTAGAGCTTGCAGGCGCTGGCCTCTGCGATGTCCATGCTTTTCCCTGCGGCACCAAGCTCGATGATGCGAAACACCAGGTTCTGGATGTTCATGCGCGCGACTTCCATCTTCGCGAGCTTGAGCTGGATCAGCTGAAACTCGCCGATCGGGCGCCCGAAGGCCACGCGCTCCTTGGCGTAGCTGGTGCTGAGCTTGAGGCATTGCTCGACGATGCCCAGGGCCATCGCGGCGACGCCGGTCCGCTCGGCGGTGAAGGTCTCCTTGGCGCCCGAGCGGGCGCTGGAGTCTTCGGTCTCCCCGAGCAGGCGGTCCTTGCCGACCTTCACGTCCTCCAGGAAGAGCTCTCCGGTCGGCGACGAGTGCATGCCCATCTTGCGCAGCGGCTTGCTCTGCGTCAGCCCGGGCATGCCGCGGTCGAGCACGAAGCTCACCACTTTCCGCGCGGCAGCATCGTTGCCCTCGTCCAGCTTGCAGATGAAGACGATGGTGTCCGCGTAGGGGCCGTTGGTGATGAAGGTCTTGGAGCCGTTCAGGACGTAGCCGTCGCCGTCGCGCCTGGCCGAGGCCTTCATGCCGCCGAACGCGTCGGAGCCGCTACCGGGCTCGGTGATCGCCCAGGCGCCGACCTTGTCGAGGGTGAGCAAGTCGAGGGCCCAGCGCTCCTTCTGGGCGATGGTGCCCTTCTTCATGATCGCGCCGGCGGTGAGCCCGACGCTGACGCCGAGGGCCGTGACCATCCCAGGACAGAAGCGGCTGAGCTCGATGATCGGGATGAGCTGCATCGCGATCGCGTCGCCGCCGCCGCCCATGCCGCCCCGGTCGGACTCCCTCTT
>JAGQIY010000224.1 GCA_020430865.1 Myxococcales bacterium | reverse complement strand
GCCATCGAGAGCGGCTACATGAAGACGTCTCTCGTGCGCTCGATGGCCGAACGCGTCACACGTATCGCCAAGGGCGAGATAACCGTCGTCGGTGTGAACAAGTGGCAAGAGGGCATCGAGTCTCCTCTGGTGGGGGGCGATGATGGCGGCTTGTTCAAGCTGGATGGCGAGAGCGTCAAGGAGACGCTCGAGTCATTGAAGTCCGTACGTAGCAAGCGAGACGCTGGCCGCGCCAAGGCGGCCCTGCAAGCGCTCAAGGCCGCCGCCAGGAGCGGCGACAACATGATGGAGGCGAGCGTCGAGTGTGCGCTCGCCCGCGTCACCACCGGAGAGTGGGCGGGAGCGTTGCGGGAGGTATTCGGCGAGTACCGTCCGGTGACTGGCATCGAGGGCCAGCGCCTCGGACTCGAGGGCGAGCGCGTCGAGGCACTGCGCAAGCGCATCCAGCGCTTCACCGACGAGCGCGGTCGCCGTCCGCGCATCGTGGTCGGCAAGCCCGGGCTCGACGGTCACTCCAACGGCGCCGAGATGATCGCCGTCTCCGCGCGGCACGTCGGCTTCGATGTCGTGTACTCCGGGATCCGCCTGCGCCCCGACGAGATCGTGACCAGCGCCATCGAGGAGAGCGCCGACGTGATCGGCGCGTCGGTGCTCAGCGGCTCCCACATCGAGCTCGCGGAGCAGCTGATGAAGCTGCTGGAGGAAGCAGGCGCCGGGGACCGCATCCAGGTGATCTTCGGCGGCATCATTCCCCAGAGCGACTTCGAGCGGCTCTCCCAGATCGGCATCCGCGCGGTGTTCACGCCAAAAGACTACGAGCTGATCGACATCATGGAGCGCATCTTCAGCCTGATCGAGACGCCCGCCGCCGCGGCAGAGTGAGTTACGCTTGAGCGCTTTCGAGGCAACCGAGCTCCTCACGCGGCTGAATCGCTTGGGGGTGTCTACCCTGGTCAGTGAGTTCGAGGATCAGCGCGCGAGCGCTCGCGAACGCCGGGCTCAGGTGATCGGCGAGCTGCTGGCGGCGGAGAACCGTCGCCGCGGCGTGTTCATTGGCATCACCGGCACTCCAGGCGCAGGCAAGAGCACGCTGCTCGGTGAGCTGGCGCGGCGCCTGCTCGCGAGCGACGCGGAGCTACGCGTCGCGGTGCTCGCCGTGGATCCTTCGAGCCACGTGTCGGGTGGGGCGCTGCTCGGCGATCGCACCCGGGTGCGGGTGGACAGCCGCGAAGAGCGCTTCTACTTCCGCTCCCAGGCTTCCCAGACCCAGCTCGGTGGCCTGAGCCCGGCGAGCTTCGACGTGTGTCGCCTGCTGGTGCACCTCTATGACTGCGTCTTCGTCGAGACGGTGGGCGTGGGCCAGAGCGAGGTCGACATCCGTTTCCTGGCGGATCGCGTGTACCTGGTGATGACGCCACTCGGCGGCGACGAGGTGCAGTTCTTGAAGGCGGGAGTGATGGAGATCCCTGACACGGTGATCCTGAACAAGAGCGACGCAAAGCAGGCAGCGCGCAAGGCCTACCACGCGCTGAAGGCGAGCTTGCAGCTCGCGCGGCCGTTCGACGGAGACCAGGTGCAGATCTTCCGCACCAGTTGCACGAGCGGGGAGGGGTTGGATGACCTCGCTGCGCACGTGCACCATCAGGTGGTCGCGCTGGGTGCCGGTAGCGATCTGGCGAGCGCCGAACAGCGCAACCACGGGCGAGAAGCGTACTTCTACCGTCGCTGGGTGGAGCGTGAGTGGGGCAGACAAGGCAAGCGCTTCCTCGAAGACTCACTCGGCGGCGCCGAGCGGTTCCTCGAGGAATCAAAAGGCTACGATCGAGCGCAGACGGCCTTCGGCGAGCGCTTCGTGGCATCGCTGCGCTAGCCCTGGGCGCGCCTGCTCCCAGCGTCGCTCAGGCCTTGGGTGGGATACTGTACCGCAGCCGCAGCTCTTCCACCGGGCGGTCAATCACGGCCCAGTGATCCCAGTGGTCGAAGAAGTCGGTGTTGCACTGCGTTCCGCGGAGAAATGCCTTGAGGAAGGCGTCCATGTCCAGCTCGCCGATCTCCGGTTTGGCCTGGGGCACCATCTGGATGCCCAGATCGAACTGACACAGCACGAAGACGAGGATGCTCGCGGTCTGCTCCTTGCGATAGCCGGCGCTGAAGGCCGCGACCTGGAGTTCACCCTTGGGGTCCGTGTCGTAGTCGCCGAGAATGTGAGAGAGGTCGTGGGGGAGGATCATCTCCGGGGCGGAGTAGCGTTCCCCGGGGAGCGGGAAACCGCGCTCGCGGCAGTGCTCGAAGTACTCGCGTCCCAGCGTGCCCCTCGGGAGCTTCTCCAGGGCCTGGTACCTGGCGGCGGTCTGCTTGTTCTCGAGGGCGCCTCGCAAGGTGCCGAGGGTCTTGAGGATCCCAACCGCGCCTTGCTGTTCGTAGAGCTGACCGATGCGGTCGCCGATGTACATGTGGCGCAGGACGTCGAGGCGCAGCAGGGCGTACTCGCGCTTGACGTATTTGCGCAGCTGCTCGATCTCGTGCAGGTCCACGGCGAGCGCCTTCGCGAAGTCCTCGATGGTGGACAGCTGGTCCTGGTTCGCCTCGCCGCTCGCCAGGCTGGTCACCACCATGGCGGTGACCAGCTGCCGGCGGATCTCGGGGCGCTCGATTGCCGCGCGGAGATCCTCCGGCGTGATCGGGCGCAGCGCGTCCAGATCGAAGTCCTGCTTGAGGATGTTGCGCTTGCCGGCGTCTAGCAGCTGGCGCTCGACCAGGGACAGACTCCCATCGCTCTCCAGCACGGTCTTCAGGGCGCGCAGCCCAGGCTCCGCTTCGGCTGGGGTGGGAAAGACGAACTTCATGACGACCTCCTTCGCGCACGGGTTGCAGCTGGAGTCTGCGAAGTGGGTTGCCGTCTCGTAAGTGCTCAATAACTTCTGGGTGCTTGGTGACCCTCTGCACAGCGGCGCCGGACCTGACACTTCTTGGTGCGTTTCTGCGTCTGCCGGCCCGCGGGCTGAATATCCTGGCGACTCGAGTATACATGATGTATACACCCTGCGTTGCACTCAGGAGTGGTGCACCAATCACCCGGGGGCGACCCGACCACGGGCGCCCACCGCAGGAGAGACGAGTATGAAGAACGTCGCGAGCATGGCGATGGGACGCGGTCTGCGTTTCCTGGGAGAGCTTGGAGGAGCGGAGTGGATCGATCGCTGGGGACTGCGTCCCCAGGCGACGCGGCTGGTGGAGCAAGGCGCGCGAGTCGGCTTTCGAGCGGCACAGAACGCCGGTCAACGCTTCAAGCCGGTGCTGAAGCTGGTGAAGGCCTCACGGCTCGAGCGCCCGGCGAAGAAGCCGGAGCTGTTCGACCTGAGCATCACCGACGAGCAGCAGATGACGCGGGATACCCTGCGGCGCTTCGCCGAGGATGTGATGCGTCCCGCCGCGCGCTCGGCCGATGACAAGTGCTTCACCCAGCAGGAGCTGCTCGACGAGTCGATGGATCTCGGCCTCACCTTGATGGCGTTGCCAGAGAGCCTCGGCGGTGCGGGGACGGAGCGCTCACCCGTTTCGAACGCGCTGGTCATCGAAGACCTGGCATATGGAGACATGGGCATCGCCCTCGCCGTGCTGGCGCCGCTGGCTGTCGTGAACCTGCTGGTGGATTTCGGCACCGCCGCGCAACAATCCAAGTACCTGTCACCGCTGGCCGAGGCGGGCTTCGTGGGCTCGGCACTGGCGCTCACGGAGCCGACACCCCTGTTCGATGCGTACCGCTTGCGCACCCGTGCGCAGCGCACGGACTCTGGCTACGTTCTGAATGGTACCAAGACGTTGGTTCCGCTCGGAAGTCGCGCGGAGCTGTTCCTGGTCGCGGCGCTCAGCGACTCCGGCGAGCCGGAGCTGTTCATCGTGGAGCGCGACGCCAAGGGGCTCTCCATCTTCGAAGACCCCTGCATGGGCCTGCGCGCCGCGGATCTCGCCCGTCTCGAACTGAAGGACGTGCGCGTCTCTCATGAGGCGCGGATTGGCGGCGACGAGGTCGACTTCCGCTACTCCGAAGTGATCGATCGCGCGCGCATCGCGTGGGCGGCGATGGCGGTGGGCTGCGGCCAGTCGGTGCTCGACTACGTCATTCCGTACTGCAACGAGCGCTTCGCCTTCGGCGAGCCGATCACCAATCGCCAGTCCGTCGCCTTCCTGATCGCTGACATGGCCCTCGAGCTCGATGGCATGCGCCTCCTGACCCAGCGCGCCGCAAGCCGCGCGGAAAACGGCTCGAGCTTTCAGCGTGAGGCGTACCTCGCGCGACTCCAGGCAGGGGAGAAGGGGATGAAGGTCGGGAGCGACGGCGTGCAGCTCCTGGGTGGACACGGCTTCGTCAAGGAGCACCCGGTGGAGCTCTGGTATCGGCAACTGCGTGCGATCAGCTTGATCGAAGGCGCGCTCTACATCTGAAGGGAGGCTCTGCGATGTTGAACCTAGAAGTACCCAAGAAGCTGAAGCCTCTGGTCGACCAAGCCACCCAGGTGGCGACTCACGTCTTTCGGCCTATTTCGCGCAAGTACGATCTCGCGGAGCACGCCTACCCCAAGGAGCTCGACCTCCTCGCCGCGGCGATGGATGGGATGAACTCTGCGGGGGGCGTCGGCGCGGGCGCCGGCGAGCTCTCCCGGAAGCAGACCGGAGACACCGGCGTGAAGAACGGCGCGAACATGGCCACCGTGCTCGGTCTCACCGAGCTGTGCTGGGGTGACGTTGGGCTGGCGCTCTCGATTCCACGTCAAGGGTTGGGAAACTCAGCGATCGCCGCGGTCGCGACGCCCGAGCAGAAGCAGAAGTTCGATGGCACCTGGGCCGCGATGGCCATCACCGAACCTGGCGCCGGCTCGGACTCCGGCGCGATCCGCACCACCGCTGTGAGGGATGGTGACGAGTGGGTGCTCAACGGTGAGAAGATCTTCGTTACCGCGGGGGAACGTTGCGACAGCGTGGTCGTCTGGGCGACGCTGGACCCGAGCCTCGGTCGAGCAGCGATCAAGTCGTTCATCGTCCCCAAGGGCACTCCGGGTATGCAGGTCCTGCGCCTGGAGCACAAGCTTGGCATCCGCGCCTCGGACACTGCGACCATCGCCTTCACGGATTGCCGCATCCCGCTGGACAACATCCTGGGCAGCCCCGAGATCGACACCCAGAAGAGCTTCGCCGGGGTCATGCAGACCTTCGACAACACGCGCCCCGTGGTCGCCGGCATGGCCATCGGAGTCGCGCGTGCCGCCCTCGAGCTGACCCGCGACATCCTCAAGCAAGAAGGCGTCAAGCAGAGCTACCGCGGCTCGATCTGGTCGCGCAACGCCGCCGAGGCAGAGCTTTGCCGCATGGAAGCGGAATGGGAGGCCGCGCGGCTGCTCACCCTGCGCGCAGCGTGGATGGCGGACAACGG
>JAGQIY010000223.1 GCA_020430865.1 Myxococcales bacterium | reverse complement strand
CCTTCGGCTTCTTGGCGTACTCCTCGAAGGCCTTCTTGAGCGCGGGCATGGTGCGCTCGTCGCGGAACGAAGCGAGCAGCTTGATCAGGCTCACGCGAGTCTTGGTGTCGAGGGTGTCGAAGTCATCGACGTAGACCTTGGTCAGCGGCTCTGCGATTTGATCGAGTAGCTTCTTCACCTCGGGCTTGGTCAGGTCCTTGTCCGCCTTGGTGATCGCGTCCTCGAAGAACTGCTCGAGGCGCTTGATCGAGCGCGGCTTCCAGGCCTTGTCGTTGAGCTTCTCGACCCAGTACTCGGGCTGGCTCTCGTCTTTGCAGCCGACGACCGTAGTGGCGACTGCAGTGGTTCCAATCACCATTGCAGTTCCGAAGTTCAACGAGCGGATCAGTGTCGCAATGGTGCGCGTAGACCGGAGCATTCAATTCCTCCCAGAAACGGCGTGTCAGTAGTAGCTTGGACCTGGGTCCTCGGGGAACCGACGCGCGGTGTTCACGGGTGCGTTGGCAGCGTGTCACCGAGCGCCCGGAACCCAGCAGGATTCCCGAGCATTCCCGACGTGTTGGCGCACGGTAAGCTGGCACCATCCAGGCTGTCAAACGCGGTCTGGCGCCAACACACAAAGCTGCTATGGCCGGGCTGTAACGATCGCTCTAGGCTGCACTTCAGTGCATCCGACGGGATCGAGGCGGAAAAGGCTGCGGTGGGAGTCGCGACGCGCTGCGTTTCGACACCATCTGGCAGCGAGGTTGGGGGTGAGTCGCACTGGCCGCCCACCGCGCCCCACATTCGCCGCCGACCTGGCTCAGCCGATGATCATGCCTTCGCTGAGCAGCTGTCCCTGCCTGAAGCGCCGGGGATTCCAGCGCTCGAACAGCGGCTGTTGCGCCCCGGTCACCAGGTGCTCTGCCACCAGCTTGCCCATCACCGGGGCCATCATGAACCCATGGCCCATGAAGCCCGAGAGCTGAAAGAAGCCCGGTAGCTCGTCCACCTCGCCAACGATCGGGTTCGCGTCGGGGGTGAGATCGTACAGTCCGGCCCATTGCCGAAGCACCTTCACTCGAGCCACCGCGGGGCAGAGCCGGGTCAGGGCTCGGGAGTAGAGGGCGAGGAAGCGCGCGCTGGAGCTCTGATCGGGGCCCTCCGGGACCTGTTCGTTTCCCACCCCTCCGACGATCTCTCCGCGGGTCGACTGCGAGAAATAGAGGCCGTTCTCCAGGTCGGCGACCAGTGGCGTGAGCCACGGCTTGAGGGGTTCGCTGGCGCAGATCTCGTGGCGATGGGGGTGGTTGGGGAGCTCGACGCCGACCAGCTTCGCCACCTCCGGGCTGTGGGCTCCGGCTGCATTGATCACCAGCTCGGCTTCGACCTCGCCCTTCGTCGTAATAACCTTGCGGATATTTTTGCCGTTGGTCTCGATGGCCACGACCTCAGTGAAGGTATGGATCTCCGCGCCCAGGGCCTGAGCGCCCTCGGCGTAGCCCCATACGAAGGGCCACGGGAACACCACGGCGTCCTTCGGGTTGTAGCTCGCGATGCCGATCTGATCGGTATCCAGCTCCGGGACCACGCGCTTGACCTCACGCGGTTCGAGCAGTCGCGTCTCGAGTCCGCAGCCGCGCTGCAGCTCGGCGCTGTTTCGCAGCATCTCCACCTTCTCCGGGCTGCGGGCGACGAACAGGTAGCCGCCCTGACGGAACCAGGTGTTGATGCGATGCTCGCTGGCGAAGCTCTTGCAGATCTCCAGGCTCTCCAGCATCAGACGCACATTGGTCTCGCTGGACCACTGGGCGCGCACGCCGCCACCATTGCGTCCGCTCGCGCCTCCGCACAGATAGCCGCGATCCAGCACCACGATGCGCTTGCCCACCCCATGGCGATTCAGCAACCTGGCCAGGTTGTAGGCGACGG
>JAGQIY010000222.1 GCA_020430865.1 Myxococcales bacterium | reverse complement strand
CTTCGATATCCGTCGGGTTCAGCTGAACGCTCTCGACCAAGGTCATACGCGCCCGCGGCACCAGGCGCACCTGGAGCTGCTCGGGCAGCAGGCCGCTGAGCAGCAGATCCAGCGCTTCACCGTCCTGGGGAGCTTCGGCAAGCAATTTCTCTACGGCAAATGATGCGTCTTCAGGTTTGCCGCGTCGGTCCCTGTGGATCGCCATCGCCAGGCGCGCGGCCTCCACCCGTCCCTCCGAACTCTCGCGCTCCTGCATGAGCTGCTCGAGTACCTCGGTTGCCTGTTCCCACGCGCCGACCTTGCCCGCTGCGCGAGCCAAGCGCTCGCGCACCGGCATCGTGCTGAGACCTGCCTTGTAGAGCGCGGAGAGCACGCTGAGGGCTTTCTCCACGTCGTTCAGTTTGTTCTCGTAGATGTCGACCGCCGCCACGCCACTCATCAGGCGTTGCTTGGCCGGAGCCTCGTCCAGCTCGGCGAGGCGTCCCAGGTACTCCGCGGCTTCATCGAAGCGTCGCGTGCTGAGGGCGATTTCACCCATCAGCGCGAGCGCGCCGACGTGCTCCGCCTCGAGCATGGTGACGTTCTCGAGCGCGGTCAGTGCCCCCTCGAGGTCTCCCGCCTTGCGCATCACGCGGGCGCGCTCCCAGAATAGCTTCGCTATTTCCTCGGGATCCTCGGCCACCTCGAGGCGCTTCTCGATCAGTTCGAGGAGGGTCGGCCCGTCCTTGCGTGCGCGGACGATGCGGAAGAGCCGATCGAAGGCTTCGTCGCGGCTGATGTCGCGCTCGACGGTGCGTGCCAGCGCCAGCTCTCCGCGCTCGGCGTCTCCGAGCTCGTCGAGCAGGATGAAAGCCGAGCGCTCCCAGAGCTCGGCGCCCAACGCGGTATCCGCGACGGCGTCACCCAGCGCCGCGCAGGCTTCCGCCATCAAGTTGCGGTCCCCCGTGAGCTCCGCGGTGGCTCGCAGCCCCTCCCAGCCAAGGATCTCCGTTGGTAGCGCTTCCGTAACCGCACGGAAAGAATCCTCCGCGGCCTCTAGCTCGCCAGCCGCCACCTGATTCCAGCCGGCGAGCGCGAGCGCCAACGTCGAGGCGTCCTCGCCCAGAGAGTCGGCGACCCCCGAGAGCGCGCGCGCGCGGCGTCTCGGATCGCTACCCGGAGGCGCCAGCTCGAGATTCGTGAGGCGCGCGGCCGCGCTGCGCGATTCGAGCAGCGGCGTGCGAGCGTTGCCGGAGAGTAACTCGAGCAAGCCAGCGCTCGCATCGAGCGCCGCGCGGGCATCCCCCGAGAGACCGCGAGCGATCTGACGCCGAGCCTCGACCTCGTGCTCGAGATTGCCCGCTGCCACGGTCTGGGCCAACCACTCCAGGTTGGGGTCGAGTTGCTGCGAGCTGGCGCCCCGGAGGTCGTTGTGTGTTGCGGCCCAGCGCTGAGCGAGCTCTTCCAGATACTCGGCGCTGGAGCCCAGCTCGAGCGCACGCTGGTACGCGCTGGCCGCAGCGAGGACTGCGGCCTCGTCACCCAGTCTCGCGAGGCTCTCCAGAGCTGCTTCGTCGTCCGCGAGCGCGCGGGCCAACGTTGCTGCATGGAGCAACTCGTCTGCTACTCCCGGATCGATGGCGGCCAGGGCCGCTCGTCCTTCCTCCGGATCTCCGGAGCCCGACAGCTCCACCCCCCAGCGCTCGAGGGCGAGCGCGGCGAGGGCGTCCGGAGCGTCCGCGTGGGCCTCCGCGGACGCCTCGAGGGCGCGTCGCCGCGCGTCGGGATCGTCCGGGGTT
>JAGQIY010000221.1 GCA_020430865.1 Myxococcales bacterium | reverse complement strand
TGCGTGACGCGTGACCACCGAGTTGCCGAACAGCTCGCCCACGAAGATCACGTCCGCTTCGCCGACCTGGTGTTCGAGATTCACGAGGCGCACCTCCGTGTTGCGACGCTGCGCGAGATCGATGCCGCCATGACCCACGGCCTTGAGGTTCGCTCCTCGCCGCTGATCCGCGTCGTGGAGGTGGAGATCGTAGCCGCTCATGACCAGGTCCTGATTCTTCAGGGGAGGGACTGGATAGCGATAGGCGCGATAGTCAGCCGGGCGGTCCGGGCGGCGAGGGATCTGATCGTAGACCACCCAGTTGCCGAGCCTGTCGCGGTGGCTGTTCCGTTCGGAGCTGAGCGGAGCGAGCCCGGGATCATCGCGACTCGGCACAGGGATGCAGACGCCGTCGTCGGGGAGGGTGCCCCGAGGACACTGGCTCTGCAGCGCCTCCGGAGAGTCGGGCAGTGGAGCGAGCGTTTCGAGACTGGGTCGCGGAACCAGGCCGCCCAGGGCGGTCAGGGTCGCTGCTGCAACGGCTGTCCAGACGGCGGCGGGGGTCATCGCGATCGGTAAGGGGTATAGCGTGCAGCGTCGCGGAATGCTTCCCGTGCGGCTGCTCAGCGGCACGCCGATCGACGATCCGAGCGCGAAAAGGGCCTGACGAGTCCATTGATTCGGCTGCGGATGGTTGATACCTGAACCCGGAAGTGGCCGGCACCCTCACTCTCAGCCCAGCAGACGCGGCGGTCATCGAGACCTTCGTCGTCCCTCGCTACTTGGGCCTCTTCGGCGAGTTGGCGCAGGAGATGCTGCTCGCCGGTGGACCGATTCGCCTGGCCCACATCGCTTGCCGTACGGGTTACCCGGACCGGCAAATCGTGGAGCGCCTCCCGGGCAGCGTGGTGGTTGGTATCGACGCGAATGAACCAGCGATCGAGCTGGCGCGCAACAAGGCTGCCACGCTCGCGGAGGGCACTCTCGACTACCGCGTCGCAACGACTTTCCCCACGGAACTAAACGACGGAGAGTTCTCTCACAGCCTGCTGCTGCACCCCACTGCGACGCCGCATCAGCGGCAAATGCTCTTCCACGAGCTGTCCCGGGTGCTGTACTCCGGGGGGCAGGCCCTGGTGGCGCTGCCGCTGCGCGGCTCGTTCGTCGAGGTCGACGACCTGTTCCGGGAGTACGCGCTGAAGAGCGATCAGGGGGACTTCGGCAAGCGAGTCGAGAGCTCGGGCGAGGCGCGCCCGAGCCTGGAGTCGCTCGAGGAGGAACTCGAGGCGGTGGGTCTGTACGACGTGGACATCGAGGTTCGCCAGACCCACCTCGGCTTCGACAGCGGGCGCGCGTTCGCGGAGGACCCGGTCACGCGCCTGATGTTGGTGCCCGAGTTCGAGGCGATGCTGGAGCTCGACCAGCTCTCCGCCCCGCTGCGCTACGTCTACGACGCGATCGACAAGTACTGGTCCGAGGCGAAGTTCGAGCTGACCTTGAACATCGGCTGCGCCAGCGCTCGCAAGCCCTGAGCGGCCACGCGATCAGTATCGGTACTGCCAGATCAGGTCC
>JAGQIY010000220.1 GCA_020430865.1 Myxococcales bacterium | reverse complement strand
CGGTCCGAGTCGAGTGGTCAGCGGCGAGGTACTGGCTCGCTGCAACCCGACCCAGGCCGCCGATGACCCCTGTCGCCGGAAGGAAAGACGGCTGTTCGTGATCTGTTTCGACTCTCGAAAGCTGTACGTGATTCAGCCAGACACGGGGCGTGTCGAGTCAGTCTTTCAGACGGGGCGCGGGCCACATGCGTTCGCGACCGACGTGTCGCTCAGCACGTCCGAGCAGCACGCCTTCGGCTACCTCGCCCACTTCACGGACTCCTACATCGGGGTCTTGGACCTCGATCAAGGCAGCCCCAGCTACGGTTCGTTCCTGGCTACGGTGGGCGCACCGACTGCTCCGAGGGCCTCGAAGTGAACCGAACGCATTTCCGCAAGGTTGCCGGTTGGACTGCTCGCCGCGAGGTTCAGAGCGTGCTCGGCTTGCTGTGCGCTGGTTGGCTCGTCGCCTGCCAGGACGCACCCGTCAGCTTGCCGCTGCGCTCTCTGGAGCGCAGCGGTGAGGTGGCGTTCGTCTGCCGCAACGACCACGACGTCGATCGCCCGGGACGGCCCATCGACGACTGCCCCGACTACGACGATGGCGACGATGGGGGGGAGCTGAATCAGCTGCTTGCCCTCGTGACCCAGACGACGCGCGGCGAGGTCGCCGTGGTCAACCTGTCGCGCGGGCGCGTGGAGGACGTGGACCCTGGCAGTCCTGGCTTCAACTTCCTGCCCATCGGCGCGCAGCCAACGGGCATCGCATCCACGCCTGGCGGTCAGGCGACCTTCGTGGGCGTGGGAGAGCTGGGCCGCGAGGGGATCTTCGCGTTGCCGTCTTCCTGCATCGACCAGCCCTCGGCCAATCAGCCACCAAGAGATCTGAGCACCTGGTCGGCCTGCGCGCTTCCAGTGGCGCCCGGTGAGCTGCGAGTGCTCGTGGATCCGCCGGCAGCCGATGGCAGTCAGCGCGCGAGCTGCGGTGGCGATCAGGCGGCGGGTGATCCCGCGCTCCAGCAGGGCAGGCTTTGCCCTGCGGATCTGAGCGTGGAGGCGTCGCCGCCAGGACGGCGCAAGTTGCTCGTGACGCTGCCCGACTGGGGCGAGGTGTGGGTGCTCGACGCGCAGCGTATCCTCAACGCCGAGCCTGGGTCCTTCGACTACTGTCAGCCGGACGTGGCTTTGAAGCTGAACGGCGTCACGCCCGCCGCGCCTCCCCCCCAACAGGTCCCGGACGATCTGGATCGCGTGCCCGAGGTGCAGCCCTACGAGCGCACGAACTGGACACCGTATCCGGGAGGTATCGCTCTGGATCGCGAGACGCTCTACGTCACCGACCGGGGCGCGCCAATCCTCCACCGCATCGACGTGAGCGACGTGTGCGCGATGCGGGAGGTAGAGCCGCTGTTGCCCGTGCGCCTGGATCGGCCAGGGGACACCATCACCACTTCGGCCGTGGGGGTGTCGCCGATTACTTCCGCGGGGAAGCGGTTTGTGTATGCGACGGATGAGCTCGCTGGCAGCGTGATGGCCTTCGACGTTAGCCTCGACTCGGCGAATCGCACGCCGATCGTCCGCCCGCGCGCCAAGCTGATGCCGTTCGAGCCTCCAGATCGCATCGCCTTCGACGCACCGGTGCGCAGCATTCAGTTCGTCCAACGGGACATCCCCGTGCTGGATGCCAACGGGGTCGGCCTGGGGGCGCAGCTCTGCGATCCGCTGAACGACGACGCGCTGGGTGCGCAGTATCGACCTGACGGGCAGCAGTCCGATGGGGCTCG
>JAGQIY010000219.1 GCA_020430865.1 Myxococcales bacterium | reverse complement strand
CTGCGGCCCGGGTGGAGGAGCAACCCGCGACCGCAGTGACCAGGGGCTGGAACGCCGTCGCGCCCTCGAATCCAGCGCTCCCAGCGGAGGACTGGAGCCGCCCGCCCGACATCGGAGGCGCTGACGGCTCGAACGACCCTGCGGTGATGGACAGTCCAGCGGCGAAGGATGCGCTCTCCCGGGCGCGCCAGCTGCTCGAGCAGAAGAGATACAGCGAGGCTCGGCAGGAAGCGCTGGCCTGTCTGAAGGCGGATCCTGGCAACACGTCGTGTCAGCGCGCACGGGTCCACACCTACACGCGGCAGTATTCGATGGGTGAGACCAAGAACATCCTTGGCTGGTGCCTGTCTGCGTACTCGACCGACCTCGATTGCCTGCGTGCGATGCGGGAGTTCCACACCGCCCGCGGAGAGCGCATGGATGCGTCTGGAATTTCCGCGGAGATTCGTGAACGCTTCCCAGACGCGGACCTGACGATGTCGCCCTTGCCCGGTCCAGCAGCTGCGCCAGCCAGCGAAGACACCGACCCCGAACCCATGCCAGCCGGCGAGTGACGGGCGAAAGCGGGATCAGCCCGCGTCGTCGAGCGGCTTGGAGCTGGGTGGCGGCTCCTCGATTTCACGCACCTCGACCTCGCCGCCCATCGAGACGCTGGGGCACTCCCCCGCCAGCCGAGCGGCTTCGCCGATGTTTGCGGCGCGCAGGATCAGCAGGCCGATAACCAGGTCCCGACTGTCGGCGAACGGGCCGTCGATCACCAAGCGGTCCGCGCTCTTGCGCACCCGGCAGCGGTTGTCGTGGATCAGCGACTCGTGGGTGATCAAGCGCGCTTCCTGGCTGAGTTTCTCGCACCACTCCAGCAAGCGAGGACGCAGGCGGTCTCGCGTCTCTGCCTGACCAAGCCGCAGGTCGCCCTGACGCAGGAGTAGCAGGTAGCTCTTCATCGCGCGCTCAGAGCATCTGCAGTGTGAGGCGCAGGTGCAAGCGCTATAAGGACCTGCTGTGAAGGGCGTTGTCGACGAAGAGGCGCTGGAACGCCACGCCGAGATGTTCGCCGCTCGGCTACGCAAGCGATTTCGCCACCTCGCGCCGCGCTTCGGCCGGCGCAACGTCGAGGCGTTTCGAGTCTACGACTGGGACATCCCGGAGGTTCGAGCGACGGTCGACTGGTACGCCGGCCACCTGGTCATCGCGGAGTACGTCCGCGAACAGACCTCGGCCTTGCCGTGGCTCGAGCGCATGGCGGACGCGGCGGCGGAGGCCTTGCTGAGCGATCTGCCCGCGGAGCAACGCGCCGACCGCTTGCACCTGAAGCGGCGGACCACGGGCAAGCGTGGTCATCGCTACGGGCGACTGAGTCGCCGAGGCTGTCAGCTCGAGGTTCGGGAAGCAGACCAGCGCTTCTGGGTCGATCTCGAGTCCTTCGTCGACACCGGCCTGTTCCCCGATCATCGCGAGACGCGCGCGCTCGTGGGGCGTGACATCGCCGAGCTCGGCGCACGCCTGGGCCGCGCGCCGCGATTCCTCAACCTCTACGCCTACACCGGCAGCTTCAGCGTCTACGCTGCGCGCGCCGGGGCGCAAACGACGACCGTCGATCTGTCGAAGCGCTACCTGGCGTGGGCCGAGCGCAACTTCGAGCTGAACGCTCTGGAGCCCCGCGCGCATCGTTTCCTCGAGGAAGATATTGCCAGGTTTCTCTCGGGGGTGAGGGAGCGGCGCGCGCGCTGGGACTACGTGGTCGTGGATCCGCCGAGCTTCTCCAGCGTTGGCAACCTGAACGCAGCCGCGCTCGACATCCAGCGCGACCACCCAGAGCTCTTGCGAGGTGTCGCGGAGGTACTCGAGCCCGGTGGGACCATCCTCTTCTCCACCAATCACCAGCGCTTCGAGCCGCGGCTCGAAGGGTTCTCCAGGCGCTTCGAGATCCGCGAGATCAGCCAGCAGGTGCAGGCAGAAGACTTCGCGCGCCGCGCAGCCCACCGCTGCTTCCTGTTGCGCTCGCGCGCCTAGCGCCTTCGGCTCCTCGCCTTTGCGGCCGTTACCGCGCCGATCACCGCCAGCTCCACGCCCGGCGAGGAGTCTCTGGCGAGCTCGGCCTACGCCTTCGCAGGTGTATGCAAGGGTTGAAAGTGCGACGGACCACTCGCTACTCTGATGGGATTACATGTTCCGCCCTTCCTGGCCGTCCATGTCGTTCAGCCCATGCTCCGGTGTTTTCCCAGCCCTCGAGTGCCTCGCAGAGCGCTGCTGCGTGGCCTCGGCCTGATCGCCCTGGGCGCGGTCTCGCCAAGCGTGGTGCTGGCTCAAGACGTGACAGTGCCGATCCGTCTGCAGGTGAAGCTGCTGGCGAAGGTCGCCGCCTATGACCGCAACATGGAGGAGCGAGCCGGTGGAAAGGTCCGGGTGCTGGTGCTGCAGGCGTCGAGTGACGCCGAGTCCCAGCGCACCGCGCAGCGCATCGTCGCCGCCCTGGAGCGAGAACCCAAGATCGCTGGACTGGGTCATACCCAGACCCGTCGGGACTATGACGGCGCCAGGGAGCTCGTGAAGGCGGTCAAGGAGGAGTCGTTCGACATCGTCTACGTCACACCAGGCCTGGAGGATGCGGTCGACGAGATCCGCGGAGCCCTGATTGGGATCGACGTGCTGAGCGTGAGCGCCGTCGCGAGCCACGTGCCGGATGGTATCGTGCTGGGCTTCGATCTCTCCGGGGGCAAGCCCAAGCTGCAGGTCAACTTGACCCAGGCCAAGCAACAGAACGTCGCGTTCAAGTCGTCGCTGCTGCGGCTGGCGAAGGTGTACCGATGAAGCGCCTCCCGCTCTCCCTGCTGGTGGGGGTCGTTGCGTGGCCCGCGCTCGCGAGCGCTCAGGAAGATCTCGAGGGTCTCCTGGATCAAACCGTGGTCACCGCCGCCAGCAAGTCCGCGGAGGTCTCGGCGACCGCGCCGGGTACCTCGACCGTGATCCCGGCCCAGGATCTACGTCGCTTCGGCATTCATACCGTGGCCGAGGCAGTGGACTTCCTGTCCTTCGGGGCGGCGACCTCGGGGCGCGACGTCACGGGGCAGCTCGGCGGCCTGGGGGCGCGCGGGGTGCAGGTGGCGGGCGACGAGGGCAATCACTTCCTGCTGCTGGTCAACGGCCACAGCGTCAACGAGCCCCTGGCCGGCTCTGCGCGCTTCGATCGCTCCGCCGGTATCCCCCTGGAAATGGTGGATCGCATCGAGGTGATCCTGGGGCCCGGGTCGGTGCTCTATGGCTCCAACGCCATGCTGGGCGTGATCAACGTGGTGACCAAGCGCGCGAAGGACTTCAAGGGCACGCGCTTGCTGGTCGAGTCGGAGTTGCTGACCAGTGTGCGGGCGATGACCGGCGCTGGCTACGAGTTCGACCTGTTCGGCGAACCCGCGGAGATCACCGCGTCCTTGGAGTACTACCAGCGTTTCGGACCCAGCTTCGACCTCGATCGACAGAACCTTGGCATCGACCCCATCAGCGCTGCACCGACCCGCACCTCGCCCGATGGTCCAGCCACCGGGATCTGGGGGGGACGGGTCGATGACGACAGCTTCGTCGAGGCGCCCGCTGGCCTTCTGCGCTTCAAGCGCGGCGACCTCCAGGTCACCTTGCAGGCGAGCACGTATCGCTCCGGAGTTCCATACGGTAATGCCGACTTCGACGATCCGGACAGCGATCACCTGCTGCGCCAGGCGTGGATCGACGTCAGCTACCAGAAGCTGGTCACCCCGGCAGTGGAGCTCACCTTGCGTGGCTATGGCGACACCCATGACAGCGCGCTCGGTGTGGATGTCTCCCGCGAGAGCGCCTGCTTTTACCTGAACGCCGAGACCTGCCGCGTCACCTTCCTCGGGGCGAGCCGCTGGGCGGGTGCGGAGCTGCGCGGCGCGTTCGACTGGTTCGAGGATGGGACCGCCGTGACGCTGGTGGGCTTCGACGGCCAGTATCGCTACGCCGGCACCAAATCGGACACCGAGGACGCCGCCACGGGCGAGATCGTGACGGACTCGACCGGCGCGTTCACGGTGGAGGACTTCGTCTTCGGTGCGTACGCCCAGCAGACCTTCACGCCGAACCGCTGGCTCGGCTTGAACGCGGGGGCGCGCATCGATCACGACCCACGCTTCCCGCTGGTGGTGTCCCCGCGCGCCGCGGCTTCGGTCGTGCCCTGGGAGGGTGGAACCCTCAAGTTCACCTACGCGGAGGCCTATCGGGCGCCCAGCTACACCGAGTCGGAGCTCACCGCCGGCCTCCGCCTGGCGCCGCTGTCGCTGGATCCCGAGCGCGTGCGCTCGTTCGAGGCCTCGGTCGAGCAACGTGTCGGCGCTCACCATGTGCGCACCGCGCTCTTCGCGTCGCGCTGGCGCAAGCTGGTGAACCTCCACTCGTTGAGCGACGCCGAGAAGCAGCGCGCGGTGGCGGAGGGTCGGCTGTCGTTCATCGCGCCGCAGACGGACTACCAGGAGTTTCGCAACCTCGACGGCATCGACAACTATGGTGTGAGCCTGGGCTACGAGGGTGGGCTTTCGATGGCGGGCCTGAGCTGGGGAGCGAATCTGACGAGCGCGATTGCGGAGCCCGACAGCGGAGAAGAGCTGCCCGTTGCACCTCACTATTTCGGGAACGCACGCGTCGCCTACGACCTGCCCAAGGATCTACCGACGCTCACGGTGGCTGGCTTCTGGGCGTCGCGGCGGCTCGCGGATCGGGGCGCTGATCAGAGCTGGGCAGAGCGCCCATACGCGCCGACGCAGCTGGAGCTCAAGGCGACGATCAGCGGCGAAGTGCCTCCGCTGCGTGGGCTGAGCTATCGCGTTGGCGCCGACTACTCGCTGGCCGACAGGGTGCCCTTCGTGATCGGGCCGACGCAGACACCCACCGCGGACCAGCCGACGCCGAGCCTGGCGCCGACGGATCGCTTTCGCGCCTTCGTCGGCCTGGAGTACCAGCTATGAGGAAGGCACTGGTTTGCGTCGGCCTGGGGCTATGGCTATCGAGCCTCGGGGCGTGCCTCGATCTGGAGCCGACGACAGGGGTCGAGCAACAGCTTCCGCAGGGAGATGGCGGCGCCCTGAGCGACGAGTGCCTGGCGTGCACCCGGGGTGATTCGGCGCTGGCGCTCGACTGCGCCGAAGCCTACGGGCGCTGCGCGGAGAACGAGGCTTGCAGCAGCATCATCGACTGCTCGCTGGAGCGAAGCTGCTTCAATCTGAGTGGCTCGGAGCAAATCAACTGCAGCATCCCGTGCGGCTTCGAGGCTGGGCTGACCTCGCTGGACGACCCGGCGATTCAGCTGGTCGCTGCCTGGTCAGGATGCATCATCCCGGCTTGCTCCGAGGTCTGCGGCTTCAGTGGTGAGCTCCCCGGCGCTCAGGACCTGCCAGCGAACTGAGCTTCACTCCGGGAGGATGTGACTCACGTCGAGGCGGCGACGACGATGGGTCTCGAGCTGCTTCTCCATCCGCTCCACGAGGGGGTCGGTCGGATCGATCTGTTTCAGGTCGCCGACCAGAGAAGCCACCGACTGCTTGTCGTTCAGCGCGGCCAGCGCCAGCACCTGCTCCTTGGCGCGCACCTCCAGCA
Organism: Myxococcales bacterium; assembly: GCA_020430865.1. The sequence goes on along the minus strand of JAGQIY010000219.1, from coordinate 27 downwards.
TGGCCAGGGTCGCCTCGTCTCGACCCT
>JAGQIY010000218.1 GCA_020430865.1 Myxococcales bacterium | reverse complement strand
GCTCCGGAACGGCTGAGCAGGCCAGGCACCTGAAAGGGGCGCCCCGGTCATCTGTACCTCGCCGCCAGCGCGCGGCGACGGGCACCACGGTTCCCGCGAAGGAGCCTTGCGACCTCGCAATTTCTGCTACTTCGCGAGGATCGAGCCCGCGCCCAGGCGACCTGAAGTGGGCCTCCTCGCGGCCCCACCCGGCTCCGAAGTGCATTCGCGCGGCGGGGCAACTCGGGGGCTTCCCCAGCGTCTGGAGCATGTTATGCAATTGATTTGCATCATTGTTTTGATTATTTGATTACTCGAATCTACATCGTTTGTTTCGATGCTTCATACCCCGATTGTTCGTGGAGCCAGCTCAACGGCCGAAAAGATGCTCATGGAACGTGGAGGACAACCGTTCGGAAGGAGCATGACCCCTCCCCTTGCCGCCGTGCGGCACTCAACCGTGGATTCGTTAGAACCGGAGCGTCGCTCCGAAGCTAGCGGTGTTTGGTCTGCGGCAACCAAGGGACGCGTCCTGGTGGTCGATGACGAGCCAGCCTTGCTCCGAGCGTTTCGCCGCTGTCTCTCGCTCCGTGGATTCCATGTGGATACGGCTCCCGGGGGCGAGGAGGCCATCGCGCAGCTCAACCAGCATGAGTACGACGCCATCCTGAGCGACATAGCCATGCCAGGAATGGATGGCATCCAGCTGCTACGCGAAACCAGGGAGCATGATCTCGACGTGCCGGTGATCTTGGTGACAGGTGAGCCAGCCGTGAGCACCGCCGTCAAGGCGCTGGAGTACGGAGCCTTCCACTACCTGACCAAGCCAGTGACCAACGACAACCTGGAGGAGGTGCTGGACAAGGCCGTACGGCTCCACCGGATGGCGCGCATGCGCCGTGAAGCCGCCGAGCTCTTGGGGGGCAGCGTTGGGGCTGGCGACCGTGCAGGACTCGAAGCCAGCTTTGCCAGCGCCTTGTCGACACTGTGGATGGCCTATCAGCCGATCGTGCGCACGGACGGCTCGGTGTACGGCTACGAGGCGCTGCTGCGGTCCAAGGAACCGAGCCTGCCTCATCCCGGCGCCGTGATCGAAGCAGCCATCAAGCTCGAGCGCGTCGACGAACTGAGTCGCACCATCCGGCGCCGGGCAGCCGCCGCCGTGACACCCGCCTCTGGCCTGCTGTTCGTGAACCTCCACACCACGGACTTGCTCGACTCGGAGCTCTACGACCCAGAGTCGCCCCTCTCGCTGGTGGCGAGTCGAGTGGTCCTGGAGATCACGGAGCGCTCGAGCTTGGACGAGGTGAAGGACGTCAAGCGACGCGTTGCCGTCCTGCGGGAGATGGGCTTCCGCATCGCAGTGGACGATCTGGGGGCTGGCTACGCAGGTCTCACCAGCTTCGCGCTCCTCGAGCCGGACATCGTGAAGCTCGACATGACTCTGGTGAGGGACGTCCACGAGTCACCAACCAAGCAGAAGTTGATCCGATCCATCGCGCAGCTATGCGCAGATATGGGCATGCTGGTGGTTGGCGAGGGCGTCGAGACGCGAAGCGAGCGCGACAGCCTGATCGCGCTCGGCTGCGACCTGCTGCAGGGCTACTCCATCGCGAGGCCCGGTCCGGCCTTCCCCGAGGTGAGCTGGTGAGCGCCCCCGCCCATCCCTTGGAGTCAGCCCCACCGCGGGCAGCCAAGAGCGGCAAGGAGACCCTGGTCGAGGTGTTTCGCGAGCTTCCCAGCTACTGGGAAGACGATGAGACGACCAGCATCTCCTTGGCCCGCACTCAGGACACGACCACGGGCGCTCGAGACCGCGGGGTGCTGGTGCGTCTGGACGCGGCTGGCGCGGGGCGACCTCTCCCCCTCTGCTCGAAGCCCTGCCAGATGGGGCGACACGTGAACGCTGACTACCGCCTCGACGACGAGGGCATCAGTCGTTTCCACGCGAAACTGTTCGCGGCACACGACGCGCACTGGATCGAGGATCTCGAGTCTCGCAACGGCACCTACGTCAATGGTGCGCGGGTCAAGCTGCGTGCGCTCGTGGACGGCGACACCATCCAACTGGGTGCGCGGGTCGCCTTTCGCTACTCGCGGGTGGACGCAGCCCAGCAACGCGCGATGCTCCAGCTCTACGAGTCCAGCATCCGCGACCCGTTGACGGGCGCGTACAACCGGAGTCACCTGGAGGAGCGGCTCACGGAGGAAGTATCCTTCGCTCGCCGGCACCGCACCACGCTGTCGGTGATCCTGCTGGACGTGGACCACTTCAAGGTGGTCAACGATCGCCACGGACACCAGGTCGGAGACTCGGTCTTGCTGCGGCTGAGCGAGACGGTCAGCCACATGCTGCGGACGGAAGACGTGTTCGCGCGATACGGCGGAGAGGAGTTCCTGGTGCTGCTGCGCGGGGTCGGCCACCCAGGCGCGGCGCAGGCGGCCGAACGCATCCGCGAGGCGCTGGCGCGGCCGCACCCCAGCACCCCGAGCATCACCGTGAGCCTGGGCGTGGCGTCGCTCAGCTGCGTCTCGCCTCAGACGGCGGCGGCCCTCGTCAGCGCGGCGGACCGGCGCCTCTATCAGGCCAAGCACCGCGGCCGAAACCTGGTCGTCGCCAGGGGCTAGCCCCAGGACGCGCGCCCCCGCGACCCCCGGAAGCGGCCAAAACGCGTGCAGGCTTTACTCGTGGGGGGGCGGTTGGTATCTGCTGACTCGGTATGGAAGAAAAGCGCCTGACCATCAGCGTCGAAACCCTCAAGGCTGAGCGTGACGAGCTCAAGGAATCGCTGAAGGAGATCGAGGTCGAGCAGCGAAAGCTGGAGACTCAGCTGAAGTCGCTGCGGCAGAAGGAGATCCGAGCCAAGCGCCAGGTCGAAGCGCTGAACACGCTGCTCGAGATCAACGAGGAGCCGGCGGAGGGCTGAGGCGGGCGTCAGCTACGCCCGTTCGGGTCACCGAGCAGCTCCGGAATCACCGTTCCAAGACGCCGACGCACCGTCTGCCTGACCAGACGCCACAGCGAGTCGTCGTCGTCCGCTTCGCACAGGATACCCAGGGGGATCTGAAAGCCCCCTTTGTCGGCGCGACCGCCACCATATGGCTGTCCGTTCGCGTCCTTCCCAAACGCTTCCTCCAGGAAATGTGTCGGGTCGACGCTGGGGCTGTTCGTGCGCATGGAACCATCGATGCGGTTGCCTACCAACCCGTAGACGATCACCGTGTCGATGTCTTCGCGGCGCACGATGAAATCCGCAGCTGTGGCGATCGCGTCACGGTTGCTTGGTGAGACGCGACCGACGCCGACCAGGGCGAAATCGCGCACCACGTCCATGTCCGAGAGACCACGCGCCATGGCCTCCATCGTCTCCGCGGCGATCACCTTCTGACCGATGCGCTGGAGCAGCTGCAGGTCGCAGTAGGGTTTCAGGTAGGCCGCGGCATGGAAGTCCGCTGGCTCGGCGCGTGCGAAATCATCCGTATCCGTCCGGATACCGAAGAGCAAGGCGGTGGCCATGTGGACCTGCTCGCGTTCACTCCCCGTGAGCGGGGCGAGGCCCGCCTTGAGGTACTCCGCGTAGATGCTGCACGTGGCACCGAAACCCGTGCGCACGTCCACGAACGCCGCATCCACCGGCTTCGTCGAGCGGTGATGGTCGACCACCGTGAGCACCTTGAGTTCGTCAGGCAGCTTGACGCTGGGCTCGGGGCTCGACGTGTCGACCAGCGACAGGTGCTTGAAGGGCTCTAGGTCCTTGGTCGACGCGACCTGGATCATGTTCACGTTCAGCAGCTTGACCAGAGCCCGATTCTCCGGGCGGCTGACGGGCATGACGTGAGCGATGGTCGCCGGGATCTCCAACACGTCGCAGATCCGCTGATGCGCGAGGGCACTCCCGATCGCGTCCGGGTCGGGGTGACCGCTGATCAGAATCACCAGCGGTTCGCCCCGGGCGGTCTCCAGCGTACGCTGAAAGTCCAGGTGTTTCGCAGTCATGCACCCGACAGCCTACACCCGTTTGGCTTGGCGTTGGCTTGCCAAATCTCGCCCTGAATGCCCCACCAAGCCATTCCGCCGCACGCTCGACGAGCGCGATTCAGCCTTCGTCGACCGCGCCGCGCGCGCGAAATGAGGGGTCTGTGACAGCCAGGTAGCCATCGGTCAGCTTCGGGCCCGCGGGACGAGACCGGGAGCCGTCCGGGCCGAAAGCATGAATCACCTCCGCGAGTTGCTCGGTGGATCGCGTATCCGGCAACACCCGTGCCGCCCCCGGAGCGCTCACGTACTCGAGGTGCAGGCTCTGGGTGGGGAAGGCGAAGCTGATGTCCAGGTCGGAGGCGAGGCGCATGATCTCGAGATAGACGTTGTGTCGCTCTCGAAGCTCGGCCGTCCAAGTATCTACACGGAAAAAGAAGTAGACCATCACGTCCAGGCTGCTGGCTCCGAAGGCCGACATGTGAACCTCGTAGTAGTCCTTGCGCGTGAACTCGTTGGCCTGGATGATCGCGCGAATGCCTTCCACGAAGGCCTGCACCTGCTCAGGCCGCGTGTCGTAGGTCACGCCCAAGGTGAAGAAACAGCGCCGGTACTCCCGCAGGCCCATGTTGTCGATCTTCGCCTCGGTGAACTTCGCGTTCGGCACGGTGATCACCGAGTTGTAGAAGGTGCGGATCCGCGTGGACCGGAAGCCGACCTCTTCCACCGTCCCCTCGGCCCCGTCGACGCGGATCCAGTCACCGATCTGAAAGGGGCGATCGATGAAGATCATCAGACTCCCGAAGAAGTTCGCCACCGTGTCCTTGGCTGCCAGCGCGACGGCGACGCCTCCGACGCCCAGGGTCGCGAGCAGCGCGCCAACGTTGACGTTGAGGTTCTGCAGGATGACCAGCACCCCCGCGATGACGGTGAAGACCTTGAGCGACTTGCGGATCAGCGGCACCAGCTGGTCGTCGAGCTTGGTGTCCGTCGCCTCGGCCTTGGCGGCCATGCGCTCGGAGAGCACGTCCACCAGACGATAGGCGGCCCAGACGATGGAGAAGATCACCAGCACCTGGACCGCGAGCCCAAGGAACGCTCCGAACCACAGCGGCAGGCTCAACCAGGGATAGGTGATGCCGAGCAACAAGGCCGAGACCAGGGTGGCGCCGGGCGAAGCGAACACCGCGATCAGATTCGAGGCCCACGCTTGCCCCATGCGATCGACCAGCTGCTTGATGCGGTTCTGGACCATGAACTCGATCAGCTTGCGCACCACCAGTCCCACCACGAGCACGAGCAGCAACGCCAAGATCTGCCAGACCTTCAGGTCGCCGACGCCCGCCTTCATCCAGTCGGGGAGCCGGGAAACCCACGGCCCCGCGGTGTTCTGACGGTACAGCTCCTCGACGTGCTGAAGCCCCGTGGCGGTCCACACCCAGCGGCCATCGTCCTGGCGCGCGACCTGGACCCCGGGGAAACGCGAGTTCACGGTCACGGGGGAGGCGGTCTCGGGATCGTCGGGCAGGGCGGAGACGTCGATGGTGTCTTTCCCACTGAACACGCTGCGGATGCGATCGACGAGCTCGATCTGCAAGGCATAAGCGCGCCCGCCGCCAAGACAGCGCACCTGATCGGTCGGCTCCTGAGCGAACACCGACTCCACCGCCATGCGCGGCGACTTGCACTTCTCGACGGCGATTTCTCGCTGCGCCTGTGCCTTCTCCGCGTCATCGGCCCACACGGGACGCACGAACGCGAAGAATAGGAATGCTGCGAGCAACGCCAGGAGCACTCGCGAGGTCATATGTCTCATGTCACACCTCGGGGAGTTGAGGACCCGACGGCCTTGGCCGCCGCTGGTCGGTCAGAGCTTGGTCTTGCCGAGCTTCAGTATCGCGCGGAAATGTTCGGAGCTGACAGGAACCACGCTGAGCCTGGAGCGGCGAATCAACAGCAGCTCGCTGAACCTCGGATCGGCCTTCAGCGTGCTCAGGTTGACTGGCTCCACGAAGGGCTTGACCGGCTCGACGTCCACCATCGACCAGTCGCCTTCGTTGGCGGTGTGATCCGGGTACGCCTCCTTGACGATGCGCATCACCCCGACCACGTTGCGCTCCTTTACCGAGTGGTAAAACAGGGCGAGATCGCCGACCTTCATCGCGCGCATGTTGTTGCGCGCCTCGAAGTTCCTCACCCCGTCCCAGCTACCGCGCTGTTCGCGCACGAGATCAGCGTAGGAGTAGGTCTCGGGTTCGCTCTTCATCAACCAGTACTGCTTCGCCATTCGAGCTCCAGACGCTCGAGCGTGCGATCACTCACGAGACGCGAGAGATTCACCCCGAGACGCTACAGAGCGATACACGATTCGGGTTCAGCGCGTAACCCTGGTGCCCAGCGCGCGCTCACCCCCAAACCCGTTGAGCTGCGAGAAACAGCCGCATATCGAGCGCGGAACGTCGAGGCAAGCGAAGTCGCTGGTGGCCAGGCTACGGAAAGAGTGGTTCGATCCGCGAATGAACGCGCTCGAGCTGCTGCGTGACTACATCGCGATCCCCAGCGTGAACGACATGGGGCGCGACGATCTGCCCGCGTCGATCACCGGCGAAGCACGCTACGCCCGTCGCGTCGCCGACGACTTCGCTCGCTTGCGCCTGGATCACCAGGTGATCGGCGCCGATGAGCGGCTGAGCGTGTTCGCCGAGGCGAAGGTACCTGACGCCACGGAGACGCTGCTGATCGCCTCTCACCTCGACACCGTCCCGGTGGACACGATGACCATTGCTCCCTTCGACCCGCGAGTGGAGGCGGGCGTGGTCTATGGCCGTGGGTCGACGGACACGAAGGCTGGGCTCGCGGCGGCGATCGCGGCGCTCTCCCAGGTGCTCGAGCGCGGCAAGCTGAAGCGCAACGTGATTCTCGCGGGGCAGGCGGACGAAGAGCGCTCGAGCATCGGCGCGTACGATCTCATCCGCGCGCTGAGCGGAAAGCGACCGCTATGGGGGATCGCGACGGAACCGACGGAGCTCGAGATCGTCAATCAGCACAAAGGCGTGGCCCGCGTCACGCTGAATGCCCGAGGAGTCGCTGCTCACAGCTCGGACCCGAGCCAAGGCGACAACGCGATCCTGCACCTGTGTCATGGCCTCTTGCGCCTGGAGACGCTCGGCGGAGACCTGATGCGGCGCGCGGATCCCGTGCTCGGCCCCCCGACGCTCAGCGTGGGGGTGGTGCGAGGCGGTCAGGCGCCCAACATCGTGCCCGATCGAGCGCAGGCCCTCGTCGATCGACGGATGATCCCAGGGGAAACACAGGAAAGTCTGAACCAAGAGTTCGCGTCGGCGCTCCAGGGCTCCTCGCTCCAGTTCGACTGCCAGGTGGAAAAGCCTCCACTGGGAGTTCCGGCGGACGCACGCGCCGTCACCGCTTGCGCGGAGGCGCTGGGCGCCCTGGGCATGAACGCCGAGCCCAAGCCCGTCGCGTTTGGTACGGACGCGGGTCTCTTCGACGACGCGGGCATCCCTTGTGTCGTCTGGGGTCCCGGCTCGATCCTTCAAGCGCACACCAAGGACGAGTTCTTGAGGCTGGAGCAGCTCGAGGCGGCCACGCGCTTCTTCGTGCGCCTGTTTGGTGGCTGACGCGGACCAGGCCTTTCTCTTGGGGGAGAGGAGCGCTGGCGCCGCGCCTGCAGCCTCAGAGCGTGCTCGGCGTGCCGCCCATCGGGCACTCGCTCAGCGGCGACACCTCGACGGCAGGTCCGGGAAGTGCTTGCCGCGCGGTAAATGCGATGCCGACGCTCATCGCATCGCAGTCCGCGCTCGGGTTCACCTCGCCCGTGGACATCACGTCCATGTTCCCCTTCAGGTAGTCGGTCAGGAGCTGGGTGTCAGCCTTGGCGACCGTCCCGGATCCGCTCGGAAGTGCGCCGCCCTCGCAGAAGCCGATCTGGTTGAACGCGGTGAGCATGTCGGCCTTGCGCACCCGACCAGCGAGCAAGCCATCATAGGCCGTCCACAGACCGTCGTTTCCGCGCTCGGGGCGCGCCACGAAGATCCCCTTGTAGAACTTCATGGGGAACCCAGCGGCGTTCGCGTTGTCGCCGATGAAGCGCATCAACGCGCCATCGGGCAGATTGCCGACCAGGTAGCCGTTCTTCACGTAGGCATCCGCGTCCGATAGCGTGGAGTTCGGCAGATCACTCCCCGTGGCGGAGCCCTGGAGCATCGCCTGGTCGACCTTCCAGGGGAAGTTGGCGAGCCAAGGCGCTCGCTGGTCCCAGCCGGCCTCTGGACAGTCCCAGCTCTGGTCCCGGTCGACGCCAGGCGACATGTAGAAGTCCAGGCGCAGCTGATCGTCATCCGCTTCGCCGTTGTAGCCCGTGACCTTGATCAGGATGCTGAAGCTGCCGCGGTGGAGCTCGCAGTTGAAGGAGTCCTCGCTGATGCCGAAGGGCTCACCCAGCGTGGGTTGATCCGCAGCGACCGGCTCGAGGCGCGCGAACATGTTGTCGCGACATCCGATGCCATCGGGAGGCACGCCAATTCCCGCGCGGCAACTCACCTGGTCCTTGGCTCCAGCCGCGCAGTTTGGGGAGTTGGTGCACACGCCGTCGAGATCGAGGCCGAAGTACTGCCACGGCTCGGCGCCACTCGGGTAATCGCCCGGCGCGGTCTCACCGAGCCACAGGCGGTCGATGGCCAGGTAGAACGGAGGCAGCTCGCTCCCGCCGGCGCTCGCAGGACGGTCGCTGGAAGTCGGAGCGCGGTGGTCATCACATCCCTCGGGTGTGGTGGTGGACCACCAACACTTCCCCGCCAGGCAGTCGGAACCTCCGCTGCTCCCGCCGACCCCACCGCTGCCGCCGTTCCCGCCGGCGCCGCCTGTGGCGCCGCCATCGAGGCGGGGATCCGGTTCGAGGAGCGCCTCGGTGTAGATGTTGCACGCGCCGAACCACGCGAGCCCGAGCCCCATGAGCAAGACGAAGCTGACTGACCCTTTGGTAGCCACGACGCAGGAGTGTAGTCGCGGTCGCACGTCCGACTCCACTGACGGCGCCGACCGTGCGACACAGTTCCGAAACCGCCGGGTCAATTGCAGCAGGAGCGGAACGCTCTGTCCTGGATGGGTCTGATCCGGGCCGCGTTCGCCTTCAGGTTCTGGCTCGACGCCCCCGGACGCGAGGGTGGATGCGGCTCGCAATGGCGAGGGGATGTACTAGGCTCCGCCGCCTCATGACCGCAGGACCGGACGCGAAGCCCGCAGAAGAGAGCCCCCCGACCAGCGCCGCAGGAGCGGACGAGTCCGGTGACATCGCCTGGAGCGACGCGCCGTACATCATCGGAAGCGGCATGTGCATGGGCACGGCGGATGTAGTGCCGGGCGTGTCCGGCGGTACGATGGCCGTTGCCCTGGGGATCTACCAGCGGTTGCTCGCTGCCATCACCTCGGTCAACGTCGACGCCGTCAAGGCGCTGCTGAAGTTCGATATCAAGCGCGTGATGTCGCTGCTGCACTGGCGCTTCATGGCTTGTCTGGGGATGGGGATCGCCCTGGCGTTCGCGGTCATGATAAAGATCGTGAAGCTACCCCACCTGCTCGAGACGCACCCCAAGCAGGTCTACGCAATCTTCTTCGGCCTGGTGCTGGCGAGTGCCCTGATTCTGGGTAAGCGCCTACCCCACTGGTCGCCGCCTCGCATCGTCTCGCTGGTGATCGGCGTCGGCGTCGGTTGGGGGATCGTCAACCTCGTGCCGGTAGAGACCCCAGAGAACCCCGCGTTCATCTTTCTCTGCGGATTCGTCGCCATCAGCGCGATGCTGCTACCCGGCATCAGCGGCTCCTTCATCCTGCTTATCCTGGGCAAATACGCCTACATCTTCGGCAACCTGACGAAACCTGGTGTGGTGGTGCCGTTCGCGCTGGGGTGCGGAGCGGGCCTGATCGTGTTCTCTCGCTTCCTGAAGTGGTTGCTGCATCGCTGGCACGACACGGTGGTCGCCGGGCTCGTTGGCCTTCTGATCGGGAGCCTCTGGCGGATCTGGCCCTATCAGCACGAGAAGACGATCATCGTGCGGGAGAAGCCGCGGGTGATCGAGTCTCACCCGTTCCTGCCGGACCACTTGGAGCTGGGTGTGATCGCGCTGTTCGTGGTTGGACTCGTCCTGGTGTTCGCCGTGGAGTACCTGGCGTCGCGCCGAGCGAAGACCTGATCGGCTAGCGGAAGGCTCACATCAATCCAGGTCGCGGCTCTCCAGGTCGAGCCAGACCGGACAG
>JAGQIY010000018.1 GCA_020430865.1 Myxococcales bacterium | reverse complement strand
CCCGAGAGAGCCTGTCGCAAGCTCTACGTGGAGGTGGGGCTCGCCGATGCTCGGTGGAGCCTGAACACCGTGGTGACGACGCTCGACCTGCTCGAGCGCGGAGTGGAGCACCTCCGCAAACATGCTCCGCCCGTCGGCGCATGAGGCCCCCCGTGGGTGGCACGACGGTTGCGTATCAGGCGCGCAGATTCAACTCTCACGTCGAGGTACCCATCTATGAAGCCACTCATCGTATCCAACCGCGGACCCATCAAACAGGTGGGGGAGGCGTTCGAGTTTTCCAGTGGCGGTTTGGCGACGGCGCTCCACTCTCTGCTGAGCGAAATGGGTGGCACGTGGATCTGGCAAGAGGAACCAGCGGTCTTCGCTGAAGCGGCGGCGAAGGGCGCGATTCCAGACGCTTACGCTTGCGGTGTCGCGGACGTCCCCTCCAGCGCGCGACAAGGCTTCTACGAGGGCGTGTCCAACGCCGTGCTCTGGCCGCTGCTCCACAGCTTTCCGTCGACATCCACGATCAGCGAGGCCCCCTGGGCGGACTACGTGCTGGCCAATCAGGTATACGAAAAAGCCACAAGGAAATATGTGGACCCCGATAGCTTGATCTGGATTCACGACTACCACCTGATGCTGCTTCCGCGGATGCTCCGCGAGTCGGCGGTCGGGAACCCGATTGGCTGGTTCTGTCACATCCCGTGGCCCGGCGTGGACGTGTTCGAGATCCTTCCGTGGCGAGAGCAGCTGCTGGAAGGGCTCCTGGGGGCGGACGTGGTCGGGTTTCATACCTCGCGCTACGCTCGGAACTTCATGGACTGCGCCAGGCAACTGCTGGGCGCCGACGTGAACCGCGAGGCTGGAGCCGTCACGTACGAGGGCCATGTGACTCAGGTCACCGTCGCGCCGATTGGCGTCGATACGCAGGAGTTCAGGCAGCTCGGTGGCAGCGCGCGGTGCGTCGCACAGCGCGAGGAGCTGCGCGACGCGCTGGGAGGCCGGCGCATCCTCCTGGGTGTCGACCGCCTGGACTACACCAAGGGGATCCTGGAGCGGATCAAGGGCTTCGCGCGCTGGCTCGAGCGCCATCCCGAGCGCCGGCAGGAGGTCGTGCTGGTTCAGGTCATGGTGCCGAGCCGCACGGGCGTGGCGGCCTACGCCGCACTGAAGGACGAGATCGACGCCCTGGTGGGCAAGGTCAACGGAGCGTTCGGGATGACCGGTTCAGTGCCGATCCACTACCTGTATCGCGGTCTGGAGCGGGAGGATCTGGTGGCTCACTACACGGCGGCGGACGTCGCGCTGGTGACGCCGCTGCGGGACGGCATGAACTTGATCGCTCACGAGTACGTGGCGTCACGACCGAACGGCGACGGCGCGCTGATCTTGAGCGAGTTCGCCGGCGCTTCCGAGCATTTCCCCACGGCGCTCAAGGTCAATCCGTACGATCTGAACGGGATCGCTCGGGCCATCACGACGGCGCTCGACATGAGTCAGGCTGAGCAGCGCGCGCGCATGGACCGCCTGTGGGGCCAGGTGCAACGGCTCGACGTGAAGCGCTGGGCGGCAGGCTTCATCTCCAGCATGCAGGAGCGCATGGCGAGGGAGGTAGCGGAGTCGGGGATCCGACGCCGTCCACTGGTGGCCCAGGCGGGAATGCGCTGAAGCGGCTCCTGCCGCGCGGATAGGGTTCGGCTGGCGTGCGCCTTGCACTCTCGAGAGTTCATGACCACCAACGAACCGACCCCCGGGGCTGCGCCGCCCGACGCTGCAGCCGGGCAGGGAGCGCGTACCGTGCCCTCCGACGTCGAGCTCGCCGGCGAAGTCGACGCGCGCAGCCAGCGGCCAGCCTTGGCCGCGCCGGATGGCTCGCCCTCACCCAAACCGAAGCAGGGCTGGCTGGTGCCCTTTGTCGTCACTGCCGTCGTGCTCGGCGTCGTGATCTTGCTGAGCGGGGTCGGGATTCTAGGCAAGTGGTAGGAGCCACGACGATGGATTCATGGGGCCCGTCGGGGCCTCAACAACGAAGAGGAAGACGATGGCAAAAGTAGCAATGCCCGTTGCAGACGGGTTCGAAGATAGCGAATTCAAGCAGCCCTATGAGCAGCTTCGCTCCGCAGGCCACGAGGTCACGATCATCGGCAAGAAGGCAGGTGAATCCATCTCGGGCAAGGGTGGTAAGGAGTCTGCCCGCGTCGACTGCGCGGCGGGAGAGGTGAAGGCCGAAGATTTCGACGCGCTGGTGATTCCAGGTGGATACTCCCCCGATCACCTGCGCACGGACGAAGACACCGTGGCCTTCGTGCGGAAGTTCGTGGAGCTGGACCGCCCTGTAGCAGCCGTCTGCCATGGGCCGCAGCTGCACCTGGAGGCGTTCTCCGAGACCCTGCTCGCGGTCTTGGACGGAAAGCGTCAGACGAGCATGAGTCTCTAGATGGAAGCGCAGCATACGATCCTGAAGGACACCTACGCTCTCCAGAACGGAGTCGCGATCCCACGCATTGGCCTGGGCACCTGGAAGATCCCCAACGCGGAGGCGTCCAAGGCCGTGCAGGATGCGGTCGCGATCGGCTATCGCCACATCGACACGGCGCGGGCCTATGACAACGAGGCAGGAGTGGGGGAGGGGGTGAGGGCGTGCGGTGTGCCGCGGGAACGACTCTTCATTACCTCAAAAATCCCTGCGGAAGTGAAAGACTACGACTCGGCCGTCCAGGAGATCGACGCCTCTCTGAAGGCGCTGGGACTCGAGACCATCGATCTGATGCTCATCCACAGCCCCCAACCCTGGGACCAGTTCGGTGACGCGGAGCGCTTCTTCGTGGAGAACCGCGAGGTGTGGCGCGCCCTAGAGGAGGCGTACGAAGCAGGAAAGCTCCGCGCCATCGGCGTCTCCAACTTCGCGCAGGTGGATCTGGATAGCCTGCTCGAGACCTGCAGCGTCAGACCGATGGTGAACCAGATCCGCGTCCACATCACCCAGACGCCAGTGGACCTGATCCAGCAATCGCTCTCACGTGGGATGCTCGTGGAGGCCTACTCTCCGATTGCCCACGGGAACCTGCTGGAGAACGAGCGAGTCGGAGCGATCGCGAAGCGATACGGCGTGTCCATCCCGCAGCTGTCCATCCGCTACACGCTGCAGCTCGGGCTCCTGGCTCTGCCCAAGACAGCGAACCCGCAGCACATGGTCGACAACGTGGACGTCGACTTCTTCATCACGGACGACGACATGCAGGCTCTCAAGGACATGCCTCCCGTCGAGAACTGAGTTCGCCGGAGAACCTCAACGCACAACCAACCAGAGGAAGTCGACCAGCATGGCAAACCCGGAACAGATCAAGCCGCCCTTCGAGGATCAAGGCATTCAGCCGCCTGGGCTCGAGGCGGAGATGCCCACGAAGCCCATCTATCACAACGACGCTTATCGCCCGAGCGGCAAGCTCGAAGGATGTCGCGCGCTCGTCACCGGTGGAGACTCCGGCATCGGCCGGGCGGTGGCCGCTCTGTTCGCGCGCGAAGGCGCGGACGTAGCGATCGTACACTTGCCACAAGAGGCCGAGGACGCCCGGGAGACCGCGCGCTACATCGAAGCTCGAGGTCGCCGCGCGGTGTGCATCGCTGGTGACGTCACCGAGAAGGGCTTCGCCGAGGAGGCAGTCTCCGAGTGCGTCCACGGCCTGGGAGGCCTCGATATCCTGGTGAACAACGCGGCGGTGCAGGAGCACATCGACGATGTGGACGACCTGAGCATCGAACACTGGCGTCGCACGTTCGACGTCAACGTGCTGGGCTACTTCTCGGTCGTCAAAGCTGCGTTGCCACACCTTCGTCCGGGCTCGGCCATCATCAACACGGGGTCGATCACTGGACTCGAAGGCAGCAAGGGATTGCTCGATTATTCCGCGACCAAGGGCGCGATTCATGCCTTCACCAAGAGCCTGGCCAAGCAGCTGATCAAGCGACGCATCCGGGTCAACTGCGTCGCTCCGGGACCCGTGTGGACGCCGCTGAATCCCGCGGAGCGCGACGACATCGAGCACTTCGGTGAAGGTACGCCCCTGGGTCGGCCAGCGCAGCCGGCGGAGCTAGCGCCGGCATACGTGTTCCTGGCTAGCAACGCAGACACTGGCTACATGACGGGCGAAGTGCTGACGCTGCTCGGCGGCGACACCCGCGCCGCGTGACGAAGCACCTAGGTGAGGCATTGAGCCTCAGGGGGTGAGAGATGCCACGTGGAAACTTTCGCGGTGTACCCCGCTTGACCACGGGCGTGAGCCGGCAGATGCTTGGGACCGGAATCGAGGCTGACCAGGCTCACGCGAGCACGCACGAGCCGTGGCCGCAGCAGCTGGCTCGGCAGAAGGGAAATGAATGTTCCGAGTGCTCGTGGTGGAGTCTGAGTCGGACGCGTTGGCTCGCGCGCTAAACTCCTTCGATGCCCACGTCGAGCAGCGCGGCCAGCTGCCGGACTCCGCCGCCGATCTGGACCTCTGCGTGGTCGATGAAGCAGCGCTGAGAGACGTCGGCGCGCTGGCGCCGTTCGTGGCGGCGGGCACTCCGATCTTGCTGGTGGTCGACGACGTGAGCGACGAGCGCCTCCGGCGGCTCTGCGACGCGGGCTGTACCCACATCCTGCAGCGGCCCTCGGACGCGCTCTTG
>JAGQIY010000217.1 GCA_020430865.1 Myxococcales bacterium | reverse complement strand
CTATCCGATGAGGCCGCTGTCCGAGGCCGCGCTCGCCCGCATCGTCGAGCAGCCCGCCCAGGCGGCGGGCTACCGAGTCGAGGATCCCGCCCTGGTGAGAGAGATCGTGGGCGAGGCGCAGGACATCGCCGAGTGCTTGCCCTTGCTGTCCTTCGCGCTCAGCGCCTGGTGGCGCCAACGAGACCAGAGCCGCCAGCTGCTCACCCGCGCAGCCTGGCAGCGTATCGGCGGCATCGCCGGTGCGCTGGTGATCCATGCGGAACAGGTGCTCGAGGGCATGCGTCCCGACGAGCGTCACGCGGCGGAGCAGGTGCTGGTGCGCTTGGTGAGCGATGAGCGCACACGGCTCAGCGTATCCAAGGCCGACCTACTCGAGGAGCACCTGGGCCGGAGCGAGGTGGAGCGAGCGCTGACCCAGATGCTGGAGAACAAGCTCCTGGTGAGCGAGAGCGGGGGCCTCCGGCTGGCGCACGATGCGTTGATTCAGCGCTGGCCGCGGCTCGCCGAACGACTGCTCGAATCTGGAGAAGATCAGGCGTTTCGCGCGCGGGTGAGCGAGGCCGCGCGGCAATGGGACGCCGACGGCCGCGGCGACGGATCGCTCTGGGATGGCGATCAGGCCGGCCGCTTGCTCAGCTGGTTCGAGCGAACCGAGGCGAACCTTGGACAGCGTGAGCTGCTGTTCGTCGAAGCCGTGCGACGTCGCGACCGGCAGAGCCGGTGGCTTCGTCGGGGCGGTGTCATCGCCGGGGCGAGTCTGCTGCTGGTGCTGCTGCTCGTGAGTCGCGCCAGAGAGCAAAGCCTCACGGCGCGTGTCGCTGACCTGGAGCAGGCGCAGGCCACGGCGAAGCGCGCCGCGGACCAGAGCCTGGGCCTGCTCTACGCTGAGCTCGCGCAGCGGCGCCTACCAGCAGACCCTGCTGGAGCGCTCAAGGCAGCGCGGCTGTCTCGTGAGTACGGCCAGCGCGCGGATCTCGACCTGGTGGGCTGGCGCGCGGTGCGACTCGGGATCCCTCGGGCGCTGCCTGCCAACTCGAGCGGGGTCGAGAGCGTGGTCTTCGATCCAGACTCCGCCTGGCTGGGGGCGCTCTGGCGCGACCGCAGCCTGCGTGTGCTCGAGCTCGGCGGAGAAGGGGACCGGAACTACACGATTGGTGAGGATGCTGGCGCCCACCTGCTCGGCTTCTCCGCTGACTCGGCGCGGGTGCTGTGGCGGGACGCCAAGAGCGTGCGGGAGCTGAAGCGCGCCGACGGCAAGCAGGCGACCCTGTCCGCTTGTCCTGAAGGGTTGACGCGGGCGGAGCTGGTCCGTGCCGGCGACGTCGGCGAACCGAGTATCCCCACGGCACTGGTCGTGCAGTGCGCTGGCGGCGGAGAGAACACGCACTGGATCACCCTGGGAGAGCAGAGGGCTCAGGTGCCAGCGATCGCCGCGGATCATTTCGCCGCGTCCAGCAGCCACCTGGTGGTGGTCGCAGACGGGCGGCTCACGCTGTGGGACGTCCGCGAGGCGCGCGTCCAGGCCAAGCTGAGCCTGGGCAAGGACCTCAGCGCCAGCCTGGACCGGCTGGCGATGCTGGATGATCGCGTCGTGCTCGCAGAGAAGGACGGCAGCCTGTGGGAGGCGCCCTTCGACGCCCAGCGGGTCAGCAAGCCCCGAGCGCTACCACCACGTCACCGGTTGCGCATCCGCCAGCTCACGGCGATTCCGGGAGGAGTCATCAGCAGCGACGCCCGGCATCGCGTCGTCTGGCAGCAGAAGGGAGATGCGCTCCAGCCGCTCCGAGATGAGCCTGACGCGACCGGGGAGGCTCTCCACATCGGAGCTCGCCGCCTGCTCGCCTGGAGCCAGGGCGGCGAGGTCGACCTGTGGACCACCGATGTGCGTCAACGCGCGGGGCGCCTCGGGCTCGGCGGCGAGCGGGCCGCGTCGCTGTCCGTCAGCCCGAGCGGCCGCTGGTTGACCGTGGTAACCCAGAGCCGCCGCGCTCTGATCTTCGACCTGGACCTGGCAGCGAGTCGCTACATGAGCCTCAAGGGCGCCGGGGACTGTCGACTCGCAGCGGATGGACTCGCGATGGGTTGCCTCGGGGAACAGCTCGTGGTGCAGACGTCGGAGGGGCGCCGGCAGTCCCGGGCCTTGCCCGAGAGCGCTGCGCCCGCGCCTCGAGACAAGGGTGCCGAGGCTCTGCTCGCGCCGCCGCGCTGGGCGCTCGGACGAGGCGAGTTCGCGGCGTGGCGCACAGCCAGCGGTCAGCTCGCCGTGTTGGGCAAGGCGGGGCCGCGCCTGCTCGATCTCGGTCCGATTCAGGCTCTGGTCGCCGCGCCAGACGCCGAGAAGCTCGCGTTGCTCTTGGGGCAACCAGGCCAGGTCTCGCTCGCCGTGCTCGATGGTGACAACCTCGTGCGTATTCCTGCGGAAACAGCAAAGCTGCAGGCGTTGGCCTTCTCGCCCGACGGCAGTCTGCTGGCGCTCGGAGACGCTCAGGGGGTGCTCTACACCCTCGACGCATCACGGCTCGATGCGCCGACGCTACTCGCTCGCGCGCCCGTTGGCGCCGTCAGCCGCCTGGTGTTCTCGAGCGATCATCGGGAGGTGCTGGTCCTGGGCGCCAAGGGCGCGGCGATCACCGACGTGAGCCAGCGGACGTCACGACCACTGCCGAGCTTGCCCGACGACGCGAGCTGCGGTGCCTTCAGCCGCAGCGGGCGAGCGCTCGTCGTGGGCACGGCCTCAGGGGAGATCTGGTTGTACGATCGCGACAGCAACCAGCTACATCAGGTCAGCCGTGGCGCGCCGGGGATCTTCGCGTGTGTGCGCGTGCCCAGCGAAGACCGATTCCTGTTTGCCGCATCGGACGGGAGCACCTGGAGCGAGACCCTGGATCTGCGTGCGATCTGGATGTTGCCCGATCCCGACGACCCGAAGGCAGGCGCCCCGGAGCCATGGCGCGGCTTGACGCTGGCGCACCAGAACTGAGGGCCGCCTCACCCCCAGGAGAAGCTCACGGGGACCTCGATCGCTGGCAGCAAGCTGAGGCGCACCGGGCAGGTGTGCGCGGCCTCTTCCAGGTCGAGGCGCTGCTGTCCATCGAGGTTCGCCGCGACCTGGTCGGGGATGCTGAGGGTCACCTCGAGGCGAGCGATGCGTCGGGGTGGAGAGGCCGTCATGTGTTTTTTTACATGGATACGCGTGCCCCCCAGATCATAGCCGCGGCTGCGTGCCAGGATCCCCATCACGGTGATCATGCAGGTGCCGAGCCCCGTCGCCACGAGATCCGTGGGAGAGAAGCTCTCACCCTTGCCGTGGTTGTCCTTGGGCGCGTCGGTGTGGAAGACCGCCGCCGAGGGTCCGTGCTTGGCTTCACAGCGCAGCTCACCCGTGTATCCGATGTGGATGTCGACCATGACTCAGGCTTGCCAGATGGCGCCGCTGGGCGCGAGCGCGGAAAGCGTTTGGGCCGTGCCTCGGGGGAGGGTATGAGCGAGAGTGATGGATATCCTGTTCGTGCGTCACGGTGAGAGCGAGGCCAACGCCCAGGGGATCATGCAGGGCAGCCTGGATTCTCCGTTGTCCGACCGCGGGCGAGAGCAGGCTCGGGTGCTCGGCGGCTGGCTCGCGGCGCGTGAGTTGCGGTTCGAGGCTGCCTATTGCTCGCCTCTCGAGCGTGCCAGGGAGACCGCGGAGATCTTGTGCGCGAGCCTCGGCCGCGAAGCTCCGCTGGTGGACCCCGACGTCGCGGAGATCTCCTCCGGCGAGCTACAGGGCCTCGACGCAGCGGGGATCGCGGAGCAGTTCCCGAGCTTCATGCGCCGGGACATCTCCAGCCTGGGCGACTTCGCCGAGTTTGGCGGTGAGAGCTACGACCGCGTGCAGGAGCGTGCTCGGCGTTTCCTGGACAGGCTAGAAGCGAGACACCGAAACCCCGAGGAAACACCACGGGAGCGCCAGGAGGTCCCTGACCCTCGGCGGATCCTCGTGGTGGCTCACGGCGGAATCATCTTCCAGCTGGTGAAGCAGCTGATCTGTCTGCCCGTGCCCCAGGTGATGATCCTGCGCTATGGCAACTGCAGCAGCACCCTGATCCGCATGCGTGAGCGCCGCGGCACGTACATCGGTGAGGTGCGATGGCACATGCCGCTGGAGCTCATCGGGGGAGAGACTCGAGATCCGTCGGTGCGCCTGTTCCGTTGACGCGATTCGTCGAGATCCAGAGCTGGCGTGCGCAGGCGGAGGTTGACAGCCTCGCTCGGGTGGCTCATCCCCTGAAGATGTCGACGGGTTTGGGGGTGAGGCGCGCCGGCTCGCAGTGTTCTTCGCTGCTCGCCCTCGTCGCAGCGCTCGCCTTGCTGGGCTGTGGTGAGGACACCGCTGGCGCCGAGGGCAGCTCGGGCGCGGGTGGCGCTGGTGGCGCCGCAGGCGGATCTGGAGGAGCAGTCGGTGGCAGCGGCGGGCGAGGCGGCTGCGCCCTGACGGGAGCGGAACCCGCGGCGGCGCGTTGCGTGAGCAGCGTGCGTGGAAGCGTCATCGACGAGGCCGGCGCTGCGGTGCCAAACCAGCAGGTCAGCTTCTGTGGGCCTGCTTGTTTCTATGGGGAAACGGATGCGAGCGGACAGTTCGTGATCGACGTCTCCGCCGCGCTGGTCAGCGCGGACTACTCGGTGACCGCACATGCGCGACCCAGCGGGGCGAGCTTCTACTACCCTGCCAGCCTGCGCGGGGAGACCCCCGAGGGGGTCACGCTGGACGCCGGAGCCATCCGCACCTTCGAGTTCAGCGGGGAAATGCCGGACATCGTCGTGAAGAACGACCTCGACGGCGCCGCGCCTCCGGCGCAAACGGTGAGCGCTCAAG
Source organism: Myxococcales bacterium (assembly GCA_020430865.1). The sequence continues at coordinate 9,442 of JAGQIY010000217.1, read as the reverse complement.
GGGTCGAGCTGAGCGTGGAAGCGGGGGTGCAGATCGAGATCGAGATCGACGAGGTGGCCGCTGGGGCGAGCGGCCGCAGGTTCTACGTGAAGGCCTTCGATGCGGGCCAGATCGCCGAGCTGGCCCCGGAAGCGGGGTTGTTCGCCCTGTACGCGATCGGGCCCTTCGAGGCGCGGTTCTCCGAGCCTGGGCCGCCGAAGGTGAGCCGCGAGGCGCGCCTGTCGTTCCCGAATGCGCCGGGCCTGGCGCCAGGGAGCGCGGTGGAGGTGCTGGCGCTCGGCAGCTACCTGTTCCCGGAGTGGGTGTACCCGGGGCGTTTCGAGGTGGTGGCCGAAGCCAGCGTGAGCAGCGATGGCCAGCGAATCGAGCTGCTTCCGGGCAGCGGTCTTCCGTATCTGACCTGGTTCGGGTTACGCTCCAAGCCGTGACGAAGGCCTGGCTCCCCATCTCCCTCGCCGTGCTGGTTTTCGGCTACGGGTGTGGAGGCGACGACGGTGGCGGCAGCTCCGCCGCTTCCGGGGGCTCGAACTCCGCCGGTGGCGCCACGGCCGGGGGAAGCAGCGCTGGCGGAAGCTCGATGGGTGGGAACGCCAGCGGCGGAATGGCCAGCGGAGGCAGCTCCGTCGGCGGTGGCGGTAACCCTGGTAGCTGCTTCGATACCAACTCGCCCTATCCGTCGGGTCCGTACGGAATCGAGGAGGGCGACGTCGTCGCGGACATGGAGCTCGAGGGCTACGTGAACCTCGAGGCCGATGCGATCAGCAACACGAAACCGTACACTGATACGAGTCTGGAGGCTCTGAGACGGACCGGGCGCTGCTACGCCGTGGTGCATGTCTCGGAGTTCTTCTGACCAGGCTGTCAGAACGCGGCCCGGGATCTGGCTGCGCAGGGCAAGACGGTGACGGATGAAGGGGCGCTCCCCATCGAGCTGCTGAAGACTGGCTCATCCGCCACGAGTGGCGTGGAGGACTGGGTCACGACCTACGACATCCCCGTGACCACCGTGAAGCCGAAGGCAGGCGTTGACCCGAACACGACCATCCTCGCGCGTCGCGCCACCGCCTACGTGATTCGACTCGAGACGATGGAGATCGTCTTCAAGTTCGAGGGCAGCCTGGCGGGGATCGGCGATTCCGCTGCCAAGGTGGCGATCGAGGAGTTCGAGGCCAAGTACAGGTAGCATTCGCCAGGCCTCCCGAGCCGGGGTGGCTGCCACTGGTCAGCGGCCACCGCAGCCGCCGCTTTCCTTGGCGCCGGACTGCGGTATACGAGACCGCGATGACTGGAGCGCACGACTCGGGCAGCGCGCGGCTCAGCTTTCGCGCGGGCACACTGGAGCTGCGAGGCTTCGATGACGAGACCCGAGTGATCCGCCAGTGGGCCGAGTGGGACGAGCGCAGCGCCTGCTTTCGTGCTCCCGCATATTGCTATGCGGAAATAGTTCTCGCGCTGCGAGACGCCGGCGTCGAGCTGGCGGACGCGGCGCGGAACTACGAAGTTCTGGCACAAGGCGCTGTCGCGCGGAGGGAGCCGCGTCCGTACCAGAGAGAGGCGATTCAGGCCTGGACCAAGCAGCTGGGGCGCGGCGTGGTGGTGCTGCCGACAGGTGCTGGCAAGACGCAGGTGGCGCTGATGGCCATCGACGCCAAGAAGCGCAGCACCCTCGTCGTGGCGCCGACGCTCGATCTCGTGCGGCAGTGGTACGACCAGCTGCGGCTGACGTTCGGGGGAGAGGTCGGGGTGATCGGCGGCGGGGACTACGAGCTGCACCCCCTGACGGTGACGACCTATGACTCTGCATATATACACATGGAAAATATAGGAGATCGCTTCGGGCTGGTGGTCTTCGACGAGTGTCACCACCTGCCCGGCGAGGCCTATGCGCTGTCCGCCAGGCTTTGCCTGGCGCCCTTTCGGCTGGGCCTCACGGCGACTCCGGAGCGCGCGGATGGGCGCGACGATCTGTACGGAGAGCTCATCGGCCCCATCGCCTACCGCAAGGAGATCGGCGAACTCTCCGGGAACTACCTCGCGGACTACGACACCGTGCGCTTGGTGGTCGAGCTGTCGGAAGCGGAGCGCGCGGAGTATGAGGCCGAGCGCGCCGTCTACGTCGCCTTCCTGCGCGCCCAAGGGATCCGCATGAGCAGTCCCTCGGGGTGGTCCGATTTCATCATGCGTTCGGCGCGCAGCACCGCGGGTCGCCGCGCAATGGGAGCTTATCGGCGCCAGCGGGAGCTCGCCTTCGCCGCGCCCGCCAAGCTCGAGCAACTCGAGCGGCTCTTGCTCCGCCATCGTCAAGATCGGACGCTGATCTTCACTCAGGACAACGCATCCGCGTACGAGATCTCGCGGCGCTTCCTGATCCCCGTGATCACCCACCAGACCAAGGTGAAGGAGCGCAGCCAGATCCTGGAGCGCTTCGCCTCTGGGCGCTACGGAGGTGTGGTGACCTCGAAGGTGCTGAACGAGGGTGTCGACGTGCCCGACGCCAACGTAGCGGTGGTGATCTCAGGAAGCGGTTCCGTGCGGGAACATGTGCAGCGTCTGGGGCGCATCCTGCGCCCCAGGGACGGCAAGCGCGCGGTGCTCTACGAGATCGTCTCCGCTGGCACCAGCGAGACGTTCACCAGCGAGCGTCGCCGGGACCACGACGCCTACCGAGGATCCTACTGATGCTGACCGCAGATCTGGTGCGGGCGACTCGAAGGGGCGGCGAACTGAAGCTCAGTGGGCTGAACGGAAAGGATCGCGAGCGCGCCCTCGAGATCGCCGAGGCGCTCCTCACCGAGGCGGGGTCTCTGGTCGGGCGTACCCGTGACGAGGTGAAGGAGGGGCTCGGGCAGGTGTGGGTCGAAGGTCGAGAGAAGAAGCTGCTCGACGGTCTGAGCAAGCTCGTGGACGACGCCTGCGAGTTCCAGGTGGAGACGGAACTGCAGCCAATGGAGCTTCGCGCGCGGCTGTTTGGTCTCGCCACGGAGCTGCGGCGCGAGCTCCCCCCCGGTGAGGCCTTCGATCGACACGCGGTGCTGAGCCGCGTGGCGACCGAGCTCGAGCTGAGTGAAGAGCGAGTCGAGGGCGCGCTGTTCGCCGACCTCAAGGGGGCCCATGTGCTGCAACGCGTGGAGCAGCTGACCCCGGTCGCCCTGCTCGAGCGCTATGAGCTGTCTCAGCGACAAGCCGTGCTCCTGAGGGCGGTTCGTGTGCGAGCCCGGGTGCGCTGCCACCGCCCGGGGGACTACCGCCGCCTGTTCAACGCGCTGAAATTCCGCCGCCTGCTGTTTCGTCTCGAGCCGGCGGAGTCCGGCTACTCGATCGAGCTCGATGGGCCGTTCTCGCTGTTCGAGTCCGTGACGAAGTACGGGCTCAACCTGGCGCTGGCGCTACCGCTCCTCGAGCAGGCCGCGGAGCTGGAGCTCGAGGCGGAGCTGCGCTGGGGCAAGTCCAGAGAACCGCTGGTGTTTCGCTACCAGCGACGGGCAGACACCGCGCCGGCCTGGGAGGACGACGAGGACGAGCTCGCGGCGTTCGTGAAGAGCTTCGAAAAGCTGGATTCCGGCTGGCAGGTCAAGCCCGCGGAGGTGCTCCTGGAGGTGCCGGGACTGGGCGTCCTGGTACCGGATCTGTGCTTCTCGCCCCCAGAAGGCAGTGAACCGGTCTACTTCGAGCTGCTCGGGTTCTGGAGTCGGGAAGCCGTGTGGAAGCGCATCGAGCTGGCGCGCTCCGGGGTCGGCGCAAAGCTTTTGTTTGGGGTGAGCGAGCGCTTGAGAGTCAGCCGTGAGGTCCTGAGCGACCTGGATGACGCGGCGCTGTACGTCTTCAAGGGTACCCCGAACGCGAGGGGCGTCCTGCGGCAACTGGAGGAGCTCCTCCAGTAGGTTCGTGTGACGGGAAAATCTACCGTTGCGTAAGTGCACCAGGGCATTCTGGGGACGGCCTGGGGGCAACGTGTGTCGCTGGTATCGGAGAGCAGCACCGAGACATGAATTTTCACAGGGAAATGGCTGCGAGCCCAGGTAGACACGCCGTATCCCGATTTGAGAGCGGCGCGGCAGGTCCATCCTGGCCCATACGTGAGCGTTTGGGGCGGCGGGGCTTCGCGTTTCCCTTCGCGTTGGGCGCTGCTTGAGCGTATATTCCTCGAGTAGGCCTCCCTCAGCCTATCCCCCTCACCCCCACTCGCGTACCCGCGGGGAAACGAAGTCGTGACTTGCGTGCTTGTCGTCGAAGATGAACCGACCGTTCGCCGGGCGATTGCGCGAGCGTTCACCGCTGCGGGTTGGGAGGTGACTCAGGCCAGCAGCGTCCAGCAAGCGCTGAGCTTGGCTTCGACCGGCGGGGTGCCGCTTGATTGCGCGGTGCTGGACCTCGAATTGCCCGACGGCTCGGGGCTCGACCTGGCCGAGCGGCTACGCGCCCGCGACTCCGGTATCCAGCTGGTGTTTTTCAGCGGAACCGACGATCCGGAGCTGCTGAGCGCGGCGTCGGCGCTGGCCCTCAGCGTGCACAAGTCGGAGGGGATCCAGACGGTGGTCGATCAGCTGCTCGAGCTCATGCGTCCACCGACTCGCAGCCAGGCGTTCCTGACCACGACGCCGGAGCCCGAGCAGAACTCGGGGACCTGAGCTCAAGCGCGAAGCGCGCGGCGCTCGAGCTCCTCGAGGCAAAGGCCTGCGAGGCTCAGTCCGATCCCGGCCCACCATAGCGTCACGTACCAGCTCATCCCTGCGTCTCCCCCGGATCCCAGAGCATAGGGCACCCGCTGGCCAAACGGTACGGTCGCACCGCTTGGCTGCTTGAGTCCTGGGACCGCCCATCCGTGAGCGCTCAATCCCTGGGCGCTGGGTGCGAACGACCCCGGGGTAGGGGAATGTATGCGGCGGGGCCGTCCGGCCGCAGTGTGGGGGGCCGCTGTGTGGGAGGCGCCGCTGTGTGGAGGGGCCGCTGTGTGGAGGGGCCGCAGGGCGACAGGAGCCGCTAGTCGTCGGGCGCCGCCTGTCGGGAGGCTGGCAGCCGCCGGTGCCCAGGGACGGAATCGAACCGCCGACACGAGGATTTTCAATCCTCTGCTCTACCAACTGAGCTACCTGGGCCTGTGACCAGTAGTCACCGGGGAGGCGGTTCTTAGCTCACGACCCGCCGGGCCTGCAACCGGTTAGCGACTTTTTTCGCCATCCCGAGGAAAGCCGTGTGTTCAGCGAGCGAAGGACGCCCCGGCGTGGTCCCTCACACCAGCGCGAAGTCGTGGCGCGGCACCGTCAGCCGCTCGGTCGCGGGCTGGTCGGGGGCGCCGGCCTCGGCTGGTCAGCTCGCTTCCGTGCGGATGGTGACTGGGCAGTGTCACGGCGCGGTGCGATGGGTAGTGTGATCGCAAAGTCCTGCAGCTGGCCGCGTGCGCCCGCCCTGGCAACGCCGCTGGCGCGTGAAAGCCGACGGGATTTGCGTCCCAGTCGAGCGCGGCGCCTGGGCTGGCATACGCGTTGCTCCGAGTCTCCGAGACGGTCGGGTTCGGGTTCCGAGCACCTGAGTCCCTGGCTCGGGGTGGCGCCGTCTCCGCTTTGGAGGTTGGGATGAGTAAGCGGGTGTCCGTGAGGAGACGGCGCGTGGCGTGCGCCTCGTGGGGGATCGCGCTGGCGATCGGGGTCAGCGCCGGACTGGAGTCTCCGGCAGCGGCCTGTGGTGGCACGTTCTGTGACAACCCAGGCCCGACGCAGCCCGCGATGCCGGTGGACCAGACCGGGGAGAACGTGGTCTTCGTGATGCGCGATGGACAAGTGGAGGCACACATCCAGATCCAGTACTCCGGCGATCCGGAGCGGTTCGCCTGGCTGGTTCCGGTGCCCGTGACTCCCGAGCTCGAGGTGGGGTCGCAGCAGCTGTTCGTCAACCTGCTGAACGCAACGGTGCCGAGCTTCAGCCTGACCACGCGCGTCGATGGCTGCGGCGGTGGCGGATTCTCCTCCAGCAGCAGCTCGGGCTGCGGGATGAGCGCTGCGTCCGATGATTCTGGGAGCGCTGCAGGTGGAACGCAGGATGGCTTCGAGGACACCGACAGCGACGCCGAGGTCGTCGCGCGCCGCGAGAAGGTGGGCGTGTTCGACGTCAGCATCCTGGAAGGAGCTTCGCCCGACGACGTCGCGACCTGGCTCAGCGACAACGGCTACCTCGGTGACGATCAGGCGCCGCCCATCTTGCAGGACTACGCCGAGCGGAACTACGTGTTCGTCGCCGTGAAGCTGCGCTCGGGTGCGGGTGTCTCGGAGATCCACCCGCTGGTCATCCGCTACCCGGGGACCGAGCCCTGCGTTCCCTTGAAGCTCACCGCGATCGCCGCGTCCGAGGACATGGACGTGCGCGCCTTCTTCCTCGGGGATCGCCGTGTGGTGCCGACCAACTTCAAGCACGTCGAGCTCAATCAGCTGCAGCTCGACTGGCTGAGCTTTGGCAGCAACTACAGGACGGTGGTCTCTCGTGCCGTCGATAGCCCAGTCGCAAACGGCCGCGCCTTCATCACCGAATACGCTGGGCCGGCCAGCGTGGTGGACAAACGAGGTATCGTCGACTCACGCTGGAACAGCCAGGCGTTCGAGGATCTGTCGCCAACTCAGGCCATGCTGGAGCTCGCGGCGCAGGGGTTGTTCAGCTGCTCGGGTGGAGAGTGCGCATCGCTACACCCCCTGGTGGAGCCGATCCTCGCTCACTTCCTGCCAGTTCCTCCGGGAATTACGCGCAACGAGTACTACGGCTGCGTGGGATGCTACCCGGACAGCTTCGACGCCTGGGACGCTCCGGCGTTCGCCGCCGACCTCGACGAGCGCGTGATGGCTCCGGCGGAGCACGCGATGAGCGTGCTCGTCGACTCGACCTTCCTCACCCGCCTCTACACGCGGATCTCGCCTGCGGAGATGACCGAGGACCCCACGTTCGCCGCGCGGGACGGCTACGAGGGAGTCAGCAACGCTCTCATGGCGAGCACGCGCACGCTTTGTTCGGGCGCGACGGCGCTCTACACCCCGGGCGGGCACGAGGTGTACCTGGGGACCAGCCTGCAGACGCCGAGCTTTCCCGGGATGCCCTACGCGAGCCGCGTCGTGGAGTACGCCGACGATGGTTCGATGACCGTCCTGGTCGACAACGGGGCCAGCATCAGTCACCAGCTCGAGGAGCACAACGACCGGTACGCGTTCGATCCGGCCGACCAACCTGCTTTCGGTTCTTCGAGGAACGAAACCGGTGAGGGATGTGCCTGTCGGGTGCAGCCTGCCCGCACTCAGCAGGGTGGGGCGCTGGCCCTGGCTCTGGGGGCCCTCTTGCTCAGACGCCGGCAGCGTCGCCGCTGCCCTCGGCCTCGTCTCCGACCAGCTTCTCGATTCGGACCTCCAGCGCGTTGAACTGGGACATCCCGCTCAGGGGGTGCGCGGCTCGGGGCCCGGAAGCGGCGAGAGCGTTGACGTTCGCTCCGCCGCGGGTCCGCGCCAGGCTCCAGCTGCTATCGCGGTGGTGACCGTATCCGTGAGGTACGGCCACGCCGCCGGGCGCCACGTCGCTGTCCAGCTGTACTCGCAGCTCGATCACCCCGGTCTCGGACCTCAGGCGTACCCGGTCCCCGTTGGCGAGGCCGAGCTCTGACGCGTCCTCGGGCGAGAGGTGCGCGCGCTGGGGGGCGGGGCGAAGCTCGCTGTTGTTGTGCATCCAGGAGTTGTGTCCCACCCGCTGACGCTTGGAGAACAGCAACAGCGTGCCCTCTCGAGGCACGTCGGCGAGCACCCTCGGCGCGTCGCTGAACACGCTCTCGGGGCACAGCTCCACGCGCCTCGAGCGCGTTCCGATGCGGCGTCGCAGAAAGTCGCCCGCGGGCGTCTGCGGCAGGCGGAGGCCGTGGGGATGCCGCTTGAGCAGCTCGAGTGGCCGCGGACCCAGGCTCGCAGCGAGGGGCGCTGCCAGGAGCCTGCTGGGCCCCATCCACTTCAAAGCCAACTCCAAGCCTCGCTGCAGCGCAGGGCTGCCTAGCGGGAAGCCCCCGTGGCGCGCGAGCTCCAGCAGGATCTGCCAGTCGTGCCGCCGCTCGCCGTGCGCCGGCGTGACCGCCGGACTCCACTGCAGGTAGGGCTCCGGCTGCAGCTGCAGCTGGGCCAAGGGCATGTCCTCCCGTTCCAGCCAATCGGTCGCGGGCAACACCGCGTGAGCGAGCGCGCCCGTGTCGTTGATGAACAGGTCGATGACCACGAGCAGCTCGAGGGAGCGGAACGCCTCGAGGAGCCGGCCGCCATCGGCGGCGCTGAGCAACGGATTGCCGGCGATCACAACCAGCGCACGGATCTGGTCCGGCCCGCGCGTGAGGATCTCGTCCGGCAGGATCGAGCACGGCAGCGCGCCCAGGACGGGGGGAAATCCGCCAACTCGGCTGCGCCAGGGCGGCTCGCGGTCGATGCCGAGGCGGCGCGCCCACGTCGCGACGTCGATCGCTCCGCGTGGAAACAAAGCGCCGCCTTCGCGATCCAGGTTGCCGGTGATCGTTTCGAGCGCGATCTTGGCAGCGTAGGCGAGGGTGCCGTGGGGTCCTTGGTTGACACCGGTCGAGAGGTGACAGAACGCGCCGTCCGCCGCCGCGAAGTCGCGCGCCAGCGCCTCCAATCGCGCCGGCTCGATGCCGGTCAACGACGCCACGCGCCGGGGGTCGAAGGCGGCGACGTGCCGCCTCAGGTCGTCGACGCCACGGGTGAAGCGACCCACCCGGATCTTGTGCTCTCGCCCCTCTTTCAGGATCACGTGAATCAAGCCGAGGAGCAAGGCCGCGTCGCCGCCCGGTCGGATCGGGAGCCACTCGCCGACGCTCTGCGCAGTTTCCGTGCGGCGTGGATCTACGACGACCACCCGACCGCCTCGCTTCTCGATCTTGCGCAAGCGCTCCACCATGCGCGGCGCGTTGATGAACGAGCTCTGGCTGACCGAGGGGTTCGTGCCGAGTAGCAGGGCGAAGCGCGCGCGATCGAGGTCGGGGACCGGATGTATCCCCGGGGAACCTAACATCTCGCGAGCGACAACGAACTTGTTGTTGCAGTCCAGGGACCCCGCGTTGAAGTAGTTGCGAGTGCCGAGTCCACGCACGAACGCCGTGCCGAAGAGCGGAGTCAAGGGGCTGAACGCCGCCGGATTGCCGAGGTAGACGCCCACGGCATGGGAGCCGTGCGCTTCACGGATGTCACGTAGCTGGGCTCCGACCCGAGAAAGCGCTTCAGGCCAGGAAGCCCGCTCGAGCTTGCCTCCGCGCCGCAGATGCGGGGCATTCACCCGGGCTGGATCACGGTGCACTTGGCCGAAGCGCACGCCCTTGGCACACGCGAAGCCCCGGGACACGACGTGCTCCACGTCCGGACTGAGCGTCCCCCCGCCTCCCGCGTCGGTCTCGGCGATCAGTCCGCAGGCGGCCTCGCAGATG
>JAGQIY010000216.1 GCA_020430865.1 Myxococcales bacterium | reverse complement strand
GCAAGGGCTACGACTACAAGCATCACGCCGACAAAGACGCCGACCATCTGGACTTTATCAGTGAGGACATCGTCGATAGCTTCTGCATCAACGGTAACGTGGAAGACCACGTCAAGAAGCTGAAGGAGCTGGAAGCGGCCGGGGTTACTCAGTTCAACATCTACCTGATGTGTGGCGATGAAGAGCGGATTCTGGCCGAGTACGTTCAGCATGTGGTGCCTCACTTTAAGAAGCAGCCCGTAAGCGTCTAGCGCGCCTAGCCAACCTGGACCTGGTTGGTGGTTTTTTCGCTTTGCCTGTCCAGTCGCTGGTTCCTGGATGAATCGCAGGCGTTCGGCACACCTCGAGTCCGGATCCACGGCCGGCCATAATGTCAGAATGGAGGGCTTTTGGCTAAAGGACTGATCGTGTTCGGTTCAGGCGATATCGCCCAGCTGGCTCACTACTACTTCACCACCGATTCGGAACTGGAGGTTTGTGCCTTCACGGTGGACAGGGCCTACCTGGGCCCGGAGGGGCGGTTCGAAGGGCTTCCCCTGGTTGCTTTCGAGGAGGTGGAGTGTCTCTATCCGCCCTCCGACTTCGATATGTTTGTGGCGGTCAGCTACGCTCAGATGAATCGTCTGCGGCAGAGAAAGTTTGAGCAGGCTCTTCACAAGGGTTACCGGTTGCGGAGTTATATCAGCTCGCGTTGCAGCTATCTGAGCCAGTTCGCTCCCGGGCCCAACGCATTTATTCTGGAAGACAATACCGTTCAACCGTTCGTCAAGATTGGCGACAACGTGACCCTGTGGAGCGGAAACCACGTGGGCCATCATTCTCTGGTGGGGTCGCACACCTTCGTCAGTTCTCAGGTGGTGATCGCAGGCCATTGTTCGATAGGAACGAACTGTTTTCTGGGCGTCAACGCCACCCTGGCCCACGGAGTCACGCTAGCGCCCGAGACGCTGCTGGGCGCGGGCGCGACGGTTACTCGGGACACAGAGCCGAAAGGAGTCTATCTACCGGCACGGTCGGTGAAGATCGATAGGACCAGTGACCAGATCGACCTCTAAACGGGTGGCTGTCATCCAATCGGGCTATATTCCCTGGCGTGGCTTTTTTAGCCTCATTCGTTCGGTGGATGAGTATATTCTGTTCGATGATGCTCAGTACACTCGCAGGGATTGGCGCAACCGCAACCGGATCAAAGGTCCCCACGGAAGCATGTGGCTCTCGATTCCGGTGGCTACCAAAGGCAATTTCTATGCTCCCATCAACCGGATGGAGGTGGCCGATCGGGATTGGGGCCGCAAGCATTTTCTGACCCTGGTTCACAGCTACGCTCGGGCTCCCTATTTTGCGGACTATCGTGACGAACTCGAGGAGCTTTACGGTCTCCGAGAGACTCGGCTGACCCGCATCAACGAGACCTTCATCCGCTGGGCCTGCACGAAACTGGGTATCGAGACCCCGATCCGACGCTCCAGCGAGCTTGAGGTGGTGGGCAAGCAAAGCGAGCGCCTGTTGCACTATTGTCTGCAGACAGGAGCCAGCGTCTATGTTTCCGGTCCGAGCGCTCAGGGTTATCTGGCCGTGGATAGGTTTCTGCAACACGGCATCAAGGTTGAGTTTGTGACCCATCGGGGCTATCCGCCCTACCAGCAGGTGTATCCCCCCTACGACCCCCACGTCAGCATTCTGGACCTGCTCTTTTCGGTGGGCGCGGAAGCCGAAAGCT
>JAGQIY010000215.1 GCA_020430865.1 Myxococcales bacterium | reverse complement strand
CCACGACTCAAGCCTTGCTTCGCGGCGTTGAGTCTGGTGGGAGCGCTCCTCGGTCTGGAGGGGGTGAGTCGCGCCTCCACGGCGATCGAGTACCCCGACAACGGCGTTGCTCAGTTCAGTCGCGGCGGGGCCTGGCTCGCGACGGCAACCGATCCGCTCGCGGCCTTCTACAACCCAGCGGCGCTGGCCACGCAGCCCACTTCCCTGGGGATCGGCTTCAACCTGCCGATGCAGAAGATCTGCTTCCAGCGCAGGGACCCAGGAGGCGCCGACTCCTACGCCGATCCAAGCCTCGAGCAAACCGACGCAGACCCCTACGAAGAGGTCTGCAACGAGCACAGCAACTTCCCCCGCTTCATTCCGAACCTGGCGTTCAACTGGCGAGTCAACGAGAGCCTGGCCATCGGTCTCGCGATCAACCCGCCCGCCTCCTATGGGACGCTCGAATGGCCGTTGTTCGGCAAGACCCTCAGCCGCGTTCCGGTGGAGGCGTCTCGAGAGGTCCCGGCGGCACAGCGCTACCTATCAACCAAGGTGGAAGGCACCATCCTGATGCCGACCTTGAGCTTCGGCTATGCGATCACCGACAGCTTCCGTGTCGGAGCAGGCTTCATCAGTGGTATCGCCATCCTCGATCTGAACGCGGTGTCGATGAGCACGGTTGCCGAGAGCCGGCCCTACGACGAGTTCAACAATGACAACCTGAGCGAGCTCCACGTCAAGGATCTGTTCATCCCAGGCTTCGTCGTCTCGTCTCACTACTCGGCCAGCGACAACCTGGAGCTCGCGGGTTGGTTCAAGTGGCTCGACCGCATCAAGGCCAAGGGCGACGCGGACATCACCGCGGTGCTGAACCGCAACGGCGCCCCGACACGCATTTGTAGCCAGCAAGAGGTCGACGACGCGATCGACGCCGCGAAGGCCGCCGGCCAGGAGACGCCGGACCTCAGCTGCTCGGTGACCACCCACAGCGAGGACGAAGTGGGCAAGGACAAGGTCCACGTCAACATCACCGTGCCCATGGAGGCGCGCATCGGGCTCCGCTACCACCAGCCCGCCCCTCCCCCCTCGAAGCTCCAGCTCGAGCAGTTCCGCAGGGATGACGTGAGCGTGCGCGACCCGCTGCGCGACGACGAGTACGACATCGAGCTCAACCTGACCTGGGCGAACAACTCCGCCGCTGACGCCATCGAGGTACGCTTCACTGAGCAGTTCCAGCCCCTGGGTGTCCCGGGCCTCACGCCCGAGAACGCAGACCGACCAACCGGCTGGAAGGACACCTTCGGCGCCCGCCTCGGCGGCCAGTACAACGTGCTGCGCAATCGACTGGGGCTGCGAGGCGGGACCTGGGTCGAAACCTCCGCGGTCGATGACGAGTACCTGAACGTCACCGGCGTTCCCGCCCTGCGCGGCGGCTTCGGCGGCGGCTTCGTCGCGCGCTTCGGGCGCATCGACATCGAGGCAGGCTACCAGCACATCTGGAATGCGGGCCTCGACAACGGTGGCGACGGCAAGATCAAGGCCATCGCCGGTTCGGGCAGTGACGACGCCCGGAGTTACCACGCGGTAAACGGCGGTAGCATCACGCAGCACGCCAACGTCTTCAGCATCGGCGGCGTCGCCCGCTTCTGACGTTGGGCGTCTCCCCGCCAGGCGCCCCGCAGCTCCAGGCTAGCGCCGTCGCCGCGCGACCACGAAGATCAGCGCCGGTGCGCCCAGCGCTGCGGTGACCACGCCCACCGGAAGTTCTCCCCCGGGCCACACCAGGCGAGCCAGCGTGTCGCACCAGACGAGCAGCGTCGCCCCGTACAGCCAGGAGAGAGGCAGCAGGCGCCGATAGGTGACCGCGCCCAGCCCACGCACCAGGTGCGGCACCAACAGGCCAACGAAGGCGATCGGTCCGCACCAGGCCACGCACGCCGCCACCCCCAGCGCGCCTGCGCCGAGAGCCAGCGCCCGCACCCTCGCGATGGAGACGCCTTGAGTGGCCGCGACCTCTTCCCCGGCCACGAGAGCCTGCAGCGGGCGCGCCAGGAGCAGCATGAGCAGGGATGAGAGCAACGTGAAGGGCAACAGCCAGAGCACGGCCTTGTAGCCCACCTGGGGAAGGCTGCCGAGCGACCACTGCGCGGCGGCAAACAGAGCCCGGCTGTCCGCGGTGTACTGCAGCCCGGTGGAGAGCGCGCTCGCGGCCAGCGTGACGGCGATCCCTGCGAGCAGGACGTCGCTCATCGAAGCTCTCTGCCGCGCGGCAACCGCGAGGACCAGCGCGCTCAGCCCCACGGCACCGAGAAACGCCGCGACCGCGACTGCAGGCAGTCCCAGTGCGCTGCCTCCACCGAGCACCAGCACGAACAACGCGCCGAGGGTCGCGCCGGCCAGAGTGCCGACGGTACTCGGCGTCGCCAGTCCGTTGCGAAAGAGCGCCTGATACACGGCACCGCTCAGCCCCAGGGTCCCACCAACGAGCGCCCCCACCAGGAGCCGCGGTACACGGAGCTGCCACAGGATGAAGTCGCCGCTCGGAACGTCGAGGCTCGGGCCGATCAACGGCACGACCGCCAGCAGCAGGAGACACGCGGCCGCGTGCAGGACCAGCGACACGCCCCCGAGCGCCGACCTGTTCACCCCTCACCCCCTGATGCTTCGAACGCTCCTGGAGTACGTTCGGCACGCAAGTAGAAGTGCCTCACGGAACCGTCCTTGAACTCAGCGTACTCGGCCAGATACAGCTCGCTCAGTCCCTTCGCCAAGTCCGGGTCCGAGTAGCGCGTGTCCAAGACGATGCGACCGTCACGCATACCGACCACACGGATCTTCTCCGCGCCGTCGATGTGAGCCAGCAGGTTGATGTCGTGGGTCACGCACAGCACGCCGGCTCCCCCCGCCCGAAGCTCACCGAGCAAGCGATAGGTCGCGATCTGGTGCTGCGGATCGAGGTGATTGGCAGGCTCATCGAAGAACAGCAGCGGCGCCTCCTGCGCCACCACCGCCGCCAGCAACACGCGCTGCAGCTCGCCGCCGGATAGCTCATCGACGTGGCGCTCTGCCAGGTCTGCCGCCCCAACACGGTCGAGCGCGCGAGTCGCCGCGGCCGCCGCCACCCGGAACGGCTCCCGCAGGCGGTAGCGGGCGGCTGCGACCACCTCCAGTACGGGCAGCGGCTCGCTGGGCTCCCAACGCTGCGGGAGCCAGGCCAGCCCGGCGGCACGCCGCTTCGGGGTGAGCGAGCGCAGCTCTTCGCCGTCCAGTCGCACTTCACCCCTTCCTTGCGGATACAGCCCGAGGCAGAGCTTGATCAGGCTCGTCTTGCCAGAGCCGTTGGGTCCGACCAAGGCGACGAAGTCGCCTGCACCGAGCTCCAGGCTGATCCCCGAGAGGACCTCGCGACCTCCCAGGCTGAGCCCCGCATCGCGCAGGGAGAGCTTGGTCACGGGGCGTTTCCAGGCGCGCCGCTCGGCGACGCCGACGGCTCAGCGGACGCCGTGCTGGCGGGCGCGGGCTTCTCGAGGGCATGGATCTGGCGCTCGAGCTTCTCCCGAAGCTCGAGGATGCTGGGTCCGTTACCGAAGGCCTCCGGCGCCTCGAGCACCGCGACCCGGTGCTGCTTCACCGCGCGCAAGGGCGAGAGCTGGTTCCACGCAGCGAGGATTGCAGCCTCTTCTTGGCGCTTGGCCTGCACCAACACGATGACCATCTCGGGATCGAGCTCGAGCACCTGCTGCACCGTGAGGCGCGGCAGCCCAGTCACGTCGTGGTCGACCGCGTTGCGGCCCCCCGCGGAAGCCAGGGCGGCACCATGAAGGCTGTTCCGACGGATGAACCACGCTTCGTCGATGCTGGACTTCGCGCCGTAGCCGAGCACGAGCAGCACCCTCGGCGCACCCGGAGGCGGCGTCTTGCCGAGCTCCTTCGTCATGCGCTGAGCGATCGAGGCGGCGCGCTCCGCGTGGCCGGTGCGCTCGCCCAACCTGCGGACGCTCGCGGTGATCTCGCCGAGGGTGAGCCAGGGCAGCTCCAGCGTCGGACCCAGCTCGCGCAGCTCCTGCTGCTTCGCACTCTTGTTTGATTCCGTGAAGATCAACGTCGGACGCAAGCGCGCGATCGCCTCGTAGTTCGGGGTCATCGCCGTGCCCACCTTCGGCAGACGCTGTGCCTGCTTGGGTCGCTCACAGTACTGGCTGACCGCAACGACCTGGTCGCCCGCGCCGATCGCGAACAGCGTCTCGGTGATCGCCGGCGCCAGCGACACGAAGCGAGGCCCCTCGGCCTCTGGAGCGGTCTCGCGCTCGCGGTCACAGGCAGCGAGCAGCGCAACCACGGTCAGCCACCAGCCCAGCGCGAGCGACCCGCGGGCACGGCGGCGGCTGTGGCGATCAGCTGCCAGATCGGACTCTGCGCGCGCGTCCTGCATCGGCGGCGAGCGAAGCACACAGCCTGCGTCCGAGCAACGGTGGGCGCGCGTCAGGCCGGCCTTTCCGTCGTTCGCCAGGCTCTGCGAGGCTCCGCGCCGGGACGTGGAAGCCTCCGAACGCCCAAGCGAAGGGCGCGAGCTCCTCCCTCGAGGCCGCCGGCTCCAGGGCGTACCACTCATGGCGTGGGGAGATCTTCAGGGTCTTGACGGTCGCGTTGAGGTGGTGCGCCCGGGCCACGATCTCATCGCCTTGCTCGACGCGATATCCAATTCCCCAAGGAAATGTGCGGTTCTCTCCGATCAGCTGCGTGGACGATCCAGCGCTCGGTCTGCACCCGCGCCGCAGTGATGAATACGTGATCCGGGCAGCTCGAGCGGAGGAACGAAGCAACGAGCCGGATGTTTTGGGGGTGAGCAACCCCGCGGGGTCGCGAGTGACGACGACCAGGTCGAGGCGACAAAAAACGAAAGGCAACCAGGTCGCCCTGGTTGCCTTCGGGAAGCGTCGCTTGCCGATGGTGAGCAGTTAAGCCCCCACGCCGCACACAGCGGCTCATCGGCCCCACGCACACGCTTGCGGCGTGACGTGACATCTTCGACTCAATACAGGTTCTCTAGTCAGGCCCGCGCAGTTCGCGCTGGCAGGGCCTGAGTTGGGTGAGCAAGGAGTTATCTTGCCCAGCTTTGGCGGAGGCTTACGTGATGCGCCCAGCGAGGCTGGTAACCGAGCTTCCGAACCGACTCGCGCCGCACTTGCCACACCCCACTCGCTGACCGTTCGGCCGTGAGTGGTTCACCTCGAAGGTGGAGGCGAAGCAAGTGGTCCGCTCATCCGACGAAGGATGAGCCGACGAACCTCGAACACTGGCATTCCGCGCAGCCGCGTGCTCGTTGACCATCCGTGGTGCAAGCACCACGAGCGACCGAAGCGAAGCCACGTAACCGCGAGCGACTGACCCTCTGCGCCTCGCCCTGAATCACGCCGTGGACGGACCACTCGAACGAGTGAGTCGATCCGGCGCTTCATCCCGTGCGTCGTACGGGCGAACCAACGGACATCGCTGCCGTTGATCCGTGGTGAAGGCTGAGAGAGCCGCTATCACGAAACCCCTTCCGCTGATGTACTCTGTCGCGCCTCGGACACCCGTCCTTCTTGCCTCTAGACAAGAGGAACCGGCTGACCTGCTGGGTGCGAGTCGACGCCGACATCGCTGTCGACGTTTCGGCACGGACCCGTGAGCCCGTACAACCTCGTACTGTTCGTTGGCTTTCGCCCCCGCCCAAGAAGCAAGCACAGGCGCTCGCCGATTCCGCAAGGAACCAGCAAACACGCTGTCTCGCCCCACCAACGAGGCTTCACCCGAGGAGCCAGGAGCAAGGCGCCCCAACTCTGGTTTAGAGAGCCGAGCACCATTGCTCCAGTACATCTAGTACCGTATCGAAATCCCAGGAACTCCCATTCCAAGGCCGACGCCAGAGCTCACTGTTCCGTGTACCCCAGCTTCGCGCGCCCGTTCAGCCCTCTCTCGATCCGCGGTTCCGTCCGTTCAACGGGAAACGCGTACCTCGCTCGAGCCTAGACCCGTCGCTACTTCCCGAAGGAAGAACAGCGACATGCCAAAGATGCGTCCGACCGATACCTGCAACCTGCATTTCAAAGACGAGCACCCGAACTCCTGTCCAAGTCGTCGAGACAGACCCCACCCGCGACGAATCGCGGGGAAACCTCTCTCGACCAGAGCCCCGTTCACGCGGAGCCCCAGCTTCCGCACCCGAACGACTACCCCACCCGATCCCTATTCAGGATCTCGGCACCGTACTCGTTCGGCTGCTTCTGACGCCGAATGTCGTCGTGGCTCTGGCGCGCCCACGCTTTTCCGTGTGCAAACCACTGCCCTTGCGGACCACCACGACCCAGGCCCCTCGGAGCTACGGGCAACGTGAACCCGCAGACGAGAAACCTCGACGTCTCACAGGAAGAGTCTTCACACCGGTCGGCGAACCAACCAGGCGACGGCGCGCGAGCCCCAGTCACCGAAATGACCGCTGACACGTGAACCAGCCCCGGCAACACCCGAAGCGCCGAAACCGACACTCCAGCCCGCCAGCGCGCCCTCCGAGGAGAGCTTGCGAGCGAGCAAGGGCAGACTCTTCACTGCTGATGCGACTTTTCAAAGTGAGTTCGAGCACGACCTGGGACGTTCGATCACCGCTCAAGAAGCGCTCTCGCGCCGCTCATGGGCTGAGCATTACCCAGCACTGCGGTCTCCTGAGGCTCGTCCTCCCGAGAGAGGACGACCGGGCAACTCCATCGAGTCACCCCGCCCCCGAAGGTCGCTGGAACCGAGCCAGCATTTTCCCTGCGAGAAAATGCGCCGACTCCGACTCCAAGCAGAGGCCCGTCTGTCGCCAACAGCCTCGAATCACTCCTAGAAGAGAATGAGTCGAAGCCAGCGGCCAAGGCCTCGCTTTGGCCAACCTCTCGCGAAAGAGGTCGAAGCCTCCACCCGAGGGCGAAAGCAGACCAACTGTACGAAGCCGGGACCCCTTCGACCACGGGGGAACCAGTTCTCACCAGCCCGAGCCATGCCTGACGCGGCAGCCATGGTCTCGACGCCTTTTGAACCGACGCGGGAGTGTGGCGTTGAACGCGCCAAGCACCCTT
>JAGQIY010000214.1 GCA_020430865.1 Myxococcales bacterium | reverse complement strand
GAATCGAAAACGAACTGGACTTCGCCATGCTGTGGCAGGAGGACGGTCCCTGGACCAGCCCGATGCGCGTCATCTTCGGCGAGTGCAAGACGTTCGGACGGTTCGAGAAGAAGGATGTTCAGCGCATGCGGGCCGTGGCGCGCGCGTTTCCCGGGGCGTTCCTCGTGTTCGCAAACCTCAACGAGCGACTGACAGCGGACGAGGCGCGCTTGATCCAACCCCTGGCCACGTCTGGGCGGAGGCAGTGGCGTAACCCCGTGGTCGTCCTCACCGCCGGTGAGCTGGCCAACGACTGGAACCCGCCGACCTGCTGGAAGAAAGGAAAGGCAGCCACAGTTGCGCAGGCGATCCCGCCGCTGATGTCGCTGACAGCCTTGGCTGACGCGACACAGCAGATCCACCTCGGTCTCGACCCAGGCGAAGGCTGGCCTCACGACCGGCAATTTGAGATTCAGAAAGAGGTCGTTCGACCCTCGTGAATGCGCGAGCGGTCGCTACTCCAGGCGCCCCTACTCAAGATCACCTGGTTCGGCGAGCGCCGGCTCGCCGCTCCCAAGAGTCGGCAGCAGCGTGATCAATCCGGCATGCTTGAGGTCGTCGAGATGCTCGACCAGCCACTCCGTCTGCTCGGCATGGTCCGCGAACTCGGCGAGCCTCTTGTGCGCGCCGATCAGTTCCCAGCTTGCCGGGTCGCGCTCCCAGGGTAGCTTCAGGTCGTCCGCCGTGGCCCAGATCCGATCCCGTTCGACGACGCGCTTTGGCTGGCACCAGATCCAGATGCCCAGCCAGCCCTCGTCGCTTCCGTCGTCGTGGTAGGCGCCCATCGAGATCCCACACGGCCAGTACCGCGCCTTGTGCTCGATGGTGAGGCCGTACCCCTTGGCGAAACGCGTGCCGAGCTGCTTGCGCACGGCGTCTGGATCCGCTGGCCAGTTCGAGCCCGGCCAAACCTCGTTCGCGCCCGCGCCCGCCACGGCGAGCACCTTTGTCATCTTGGTGAGCATCCGGTGCGCGGCACCCAGCGAGCCCTGTTCAGCGGTCGTCGTCGGGTCGTTGCTGTCGTCGGCCATGTCGATGTCCTTCAAGAATCGCCGAAAGTCCGTCCAGTAGGCGTGCGCGGAGCTGTCCGTGGGGATCGCGTCATAGAGCGCCTGCCAGGGTAGCCAGGTGATTGTGGGATCTTCGGAGAGCGGCGCGGGACCGAGAATCACCAGCTTCGGCGCCTCCCTCGTCGGCATCGAGGCGATCCGGGCGACGTACCGGCGAAGCTGATCGCCGCTCTCTCCAGCGCCGACCTTCGCCTCGATCCATACGGTGCATCCCGGTACAAGGCGTACAACCAGATCGAGGATTCCGGTCCCCGCGATATGCACCTGGGTCTGAACGACCTCGACGCCATCGGCGGTGACGATGGCGCGGGCCGTGAGCGCAGCGAGCAACGGACCGGGGTCGGCGCGCACCGCGGCCGCGAGCGCCTCGGTCGTGTAGTTCTCCAGCGCCTGGGCGCCGGTCGCCTTGGCAAGCCGGAACAGGCGGAGGAGCGTGGAGCTGGTCACGGTCGCGGCGCTCCGCCTACATGTAGTAACGGAACGATGTTTGCGGCTCGATGTTGGCGGGAAGCTCCGACAGGATCAGGCCCACGTTCCTGGAGAAGGCGAGGGTGATCGGCTCGGCAGACGCAAAGTCGGCGGAGTTCCAGTTCATGCGCGTCAGGGCCAGCAGCTCGCTCATCAGTTCCTTCACGGAGCCGGAGCCGCGTTCGTGCGTGAGCTGCATTGGCCGCGGAATGCGCATACCAGGATAGAGCTTCAGGTACGGAACGTAGCCTCGCGTGTACATGATGAACCTCTTCGGCGCGATCTGGATCGCCGTGCCCCGCAGGGGAGGCTCTCGTCCGACGCGCAGGAAGCGGATGCTGCTCGGTGCGATGGAGAGAAAGTCGTAGTAGCTCACGCCATCGGCAAGGGCTGCCTCCATCCCGGTAAGCTCCTCAGGAGAGAACGCCGAACTCTTGTAGACCACCACCCGAGCAGGCTTCTGGCGATGATGAACCTCGTACTGCGTGAGCACACTCCTCAGCAGGTCCTCGGACGCTTCGGCGGATAGCCGCGGGGGTCCTTGTGTGCGGTCCCAACGGAATCTGGAGCCCCGCAAGACCGTCCCTTCCCCTCGGTCTGAGAATGCTTGCGCCATGCTCGCTTGCAGCTCCCCAATCGCATCGATCGGCTGGAAGAAGCTGATGCCGACGTAGCACGTGTTGCGAGCCAGCCCGTCGACGCGCCAGGGGACGCCGCCCGCCTTGTAGTACAGCGCCGTGCAGAAGTTCCAAGCTCGCGTGGCGTCGTCCTGGACGTTCGCCGCACCTTCAAGCGCACTCGGCCACGCGAGCTGTGTGGGAAGACCTACGCGCATTCCTTCAGCCTTGATCGCTCGGTGGAGGGTGCGTGAAGGTCGAAAGGGCTCGACGGGGCGCGGATCCATGAACGCCAAGGAAAGTTGTCGTTTCTCAGGCTTGGTGCGCCGCGGCTGGGGACGCCTGCGACCACCCCCAGCCGCCGCTCGAACGGTCTCGGGAAGCGCTACCAAGACCACATCCGGTGGGCTCTCTCGTTCACTCAGCGCTTGGAGTCGTGCACCAACGGCGCTCGCCATCGCTTCAACAGCCGCGTCACGATCGGGCGCGGATGTGCATCGCGCGATCTCGACATCCCGGAGTGTCTCGACGAGTGCTTGAGGGAAGTCCAGCTCACAACCGTAGCCGTCATCGGACTCCATCCCGGGAAAGGACGGAAAAAGGAATGGATCGGCTTCATCGGCAGGATCCGGATCGACTCGTCGTCGGCAGCGCTCCAGCCAGTGCTGGGCCGTGTCGATAGTCTCACCGGTCCCGATGATGCCGATTCGAATCTGCCGTCGACCGGGATCATCCTGAGTTCGCCACGGTCCATACACCGTCAATCCAAGCTTGGGATCCGCGCATGGGTGCCCCTGACCCACGAGGATGGGGGGCTCACCGACGTGCCAGGCTCTGAAGTTCGACGGTTGGCGCAGCAACGCTTCCAGCTCAGCATCTCGCTGGGCACGGACGCTTCCGGCGGGCGATCGCTTGCCTCTGACCGGCTGGCGATCCTTTGGGGCCTTGGCCCTCGTTTTGGCTGAGCCCTTCCGTCGCGGCTTTCGGCTATGGCTCATCGTCCACCTCGTCGTCCGCCTCATCGAACGGTGCGGACGGCGAATCGTCGATCACGAAGCCGAACGGCACGTTGAGGTCCCACTCCCTGTTGGAGTACCGCAGCAATGCCTTCACGCGAACGCGGTCGCCCGCGAGTCCCACGGGGGTCTCGACGGTTGCTGGTAGCCGAGTGATCTCGATGTGCTGATCGCCGGCGAGGATCTGGCACACCTTCTTGCCCTTCGTCACGACGTCGGCCCACATGAGCACATGACGGAGGATCGTTCCGTTTCTCTCGCGGCCTCCCCACTGGGCAGCTAGGGGTCGAATGGCGTCACGCGGCACCGGCGTCCGACCATCCGTCGTGAAAACGTAGGTCGGGTTGACGGACAGGAACACTGACGATCCGATCGTCTCAAAGCGAAGCTCTGCGGCGTGATGGATCCAACTTCCCGAGGTCCCCTTGTTTGGCGCACGGACCACCGTTCTCTTGGTGCCAGCGCCCCACTTGAGTTTCACGGAGGTATCGGCCTGCGGCACGAACCAGTATCGACGGTGCTCGCGGTCGAACTGAACCTCCGGCCAGAGATGGTCTCGAAGTGCGAGATTGAGCAGCTCGACGAACCACCTCCACCGTACAGGGTCGTTCTGCCAGGCGATCACCGAATGTTGCCGAACGTCAGACGTATCGATCTCAGGTTCGAAGGCGCCGTCCTTCCCGAGCAGGTCGGTGAATGCATAGAGCCGTTCTTCTCTCAGAATGAACGGAGGCAGATGGGGCCGGTCCCGAAGATCACTCTTGAGTCTGAGATGCGTCGGTGCGCTCCAGACACTCTTAGGGATGGACGTGAGCGGAAGCAGATTGCTGAGGAGTCCCTCGGGATGCGGGTCGGGCTCCTCGCGCCCCTCGGGCAGAGCCGGCGTGAGCGCTTCGGGTGCTACCCGCTCCCGCTTAGGCCGCCCCCGAGGTGGTGGTTCGCCTCGAAGCTTCGCGAGAAGGCGCGGAAATACACGCTCGAACTCGTCCTTCTTCCTGAAGTCGAGATGGTTGAGACCCCGCAGAATTGGCGGCACATCGAGTCGCTCACCGTTGGTTCTGTGAAAGTCCCGCAGGCGTATCGGGATGAGGCGGCCACGGCGGTTGGTCGGATCATCAGCGAGGATCGCCGTGTACTCCAGCTTGCACCATTCGGAACCGATCATCTCCGGGGACATCAGCACGGCGAGGAACCGGCACGAAGCCAGAGCCTCGTCGAGCTTGAGAAGAATGTTGGCGCCTATGTCGATGTCCCACTCATCCAGGAAGACGGTCAAGTTGCGCCCGTTCCACTGTTCCGCCTCGACACGGGCTCCCAGCTCCTTCGCCCAGTCCTTGTCCGCACCGTTGTGGCAGATGAACAGATCCTTGGGTGCCATCACGATCCTGTTCTCACGCTGCGGGAACGTGAAACGCGCGCCGCACGCCGGAAGCCCGGTAGGTGAAGCCTGACCGTGTTGCAGCGCCCACGGTCGGCAGGTCTGCGCGTCTTCTCCTCCCCCAAGTGATGCGCATCAGCCGTCCGCTCCCATCAGCGCCCGGGCACGCCGAGCATCTTCCGTTTGAGTGACTCGACGTCCCGCGACCGGTACAGGCGGTACCCGTTGATCGGATGGCGCCGCGCTCGAAACTTCCCGCTTTCGTCCCACCGTCGCAAGGTGACGACCGAGACGCCAAGCAGCTCCGCCGCTCGACTTATCGTGAGCAATTCGGCCGGATCGGGCCCTGCGGTTCTCTGCACGGGCCCGAAGCTACTCAACCTTGATCACGAGCGCAAGGTAGGCCTACCCTGCGAGCCGGCCAGATGTCTGCGCAGGTATCCGACAACGTGCTCGACAAGATCCTCGCCGTGCAGCTCACCGTTGCGTGGGCAGGCGAGGCGAAGTGCGAACCCCCAAGACTCGGCTGGTGGAACACCGATCTGATCGACGAGGCCGGCGGAGGCGACTTCTTCGCCCGGCTACTTCCGAAGACGCATGCGTGGGCCTCGCTCGAAGCGGTGAGGGAAGCGGCGCGCCGCGTGGACGCCGAGGCACGGCGGAAGACGGCCAACCCCGATGCGATGCGCACGCTCTTCTTCTTGGGGTTCGAGCTGGACGAGCAGCTCGACGATCGTCTTGCGATGCTGAAGCGCGACAGCGCGGGCGACAAGGCTCCGAGCGAAGCGCTTGAGCTTCCGATCGCTCTTGGCGCGAAGTTCGACAAGGAGGCGCTCCGTGGCGCGCTCACGAAGGGCGGCACCGAGGAGTTCAAGCGAGAGCCCGCGGGTCGCCAGCTCAAGGGTCCGCTTCCCACGGAACCCCAGGAGCTGGTGCGGCGGCTTGCGGCGGCGCTGGTTCCCCTGAGCGACAACTACCCGTTGCCATACTTCAAGGTCGAGGCATGACCGGACCGCTCGTCGCGGAGCCCAGCGCGGCCACGGGGGGGACCGACAGCGACAAGCCCCGAGAGGCCACTGAGGTTCACACGCGGATCCTTCGGCTCGCGCTGGCGATGGATGAGTCGCGAGGCTACTGGGAGAACGTCGACCCCGCTGTGCCGCTCGCCGATCGGGCCACGCTCGCCTTCGAGCAGCGCTGGTTCGGCGGCAAGAGCATGGAGCGCGTGAAGTTCCTCATCGCCGCGTGCAGCGAGCGCTACGACGCCTTCCCCACCGCCCTGGAGGTGCTGCGCCAGTGGGGCAGCATGGACCTGGAGACGCGCCGGGTCATCTGCCATTGGCACCTCCAGCTCTCTGATCCTCTCTACCGGGCCTTTACCGGCGCGTACCTCGACGAGCGACGGTCGCTCCCCAAGCCTCATGTGGACCGCAATGGAGCGCTGCGCTGGGTGAAGACCGAGCATCCCGACCGCTGGTCCGACGCCACCTGCGTGCAGTTCGCGAGCAAGCTGCTCTCGGCGGCTTCGCAGGCGAAGCTCGTCTCTGCCCAGCGGGACCCACGGAAGCTTCAGTTCCCGAAGGTGCCCGACCTGGCGCTCGCGTACATCATGTACCTGCTTCGGGGGATCCGGTTCGAGGGGACGCTCATCGCGAACCCCTACCTGCGGTCCGTCGGGCTCGAAGGCGGCATCCTCGACCAGCGACTGCGTGAGCTGCCCGGTATCCGCTATCGTCGCATGACCCACCTGACCGAGTTCGACTGGTCGGCGCCGAACCTGGCGGCGTGGGCGGAGGCGACGTTGTGACCGAACCGCTGTTTCAGCAAGGCTCACTCGAAGAAGCCATCGCGGCGCTGCGGCAGGACATCCTCGGCGGCCACATCAGCACCATCCGCAACTACAACTTTGCCATCCTTCCGTACCGGCCGAGAGACGAGTTCAAGCTGCGCAAGCTCGTCCGGCGGCTCACCGATGAGCTTCGAGCCGAGGGGTGGAGCGTCCTACCGATCTCGCTCCAGAAGCTGCTCCTCGCCCGCGTCAAGGCGACGGGCCAGGCGAGCATCGAGGCGCTCATCGCGAGAGAGAAGCGGCTCTTCGACAAGGATCCCGAACGAGCGCTGGCTCATCTGCGCGAGAAGATCGCGCCGCACATCGAGGGGCCCGACGGCATCGCCGCGGACGTGGCACGACTCATCAACGAGTTCGCCGACGACAACCCGACGAACCTCGACCACACGTTGGTTCTGGTGGGGAGGGCTGGATCGCTCTACCCGTTCTTTCGATCGTCGGCGTTGCTCAAGCACATCGACGGCAAGACGAGGAACCTGCCCGTCGTCCTCCTCTACCCCGGCGAGCGGAAAGACACGACGGCGCTGTCTTTCATGGGGGAGCTTCCTGCCGACCGAGACTACCGACCCCGCATCTACCCATGACCCAACCCCAAGAGTAACGGCCATGAAGATCCGAGATCTCTTCGCCAACAACGTCGAGCGGGATATCCCGCCGGTCGTCTACTTCCACGAGCAGGGCCCCGCGAAGCTCGCCGAAGAGGTCTCCGAGTACATCATCACCGGCGGCTACCCCGAAGGCGATCCTCGTGCGCGGCGCGTCAAGAACGGAATCCACGAACAGTTCGTGCATCTGCTCGAAGGGATCCTCCGCGAGCTGAAGAAGTCCGGCGGCCCCGAGCTGCCCGCATCATGGATCAGCGGCTTCTACGGGTCGGGCAAATCGAGCTTTGCCAAGCTCCTGGGCCTGGCTCTCGACGGCGTGATCCTGCCGGAAGGGACGCCGCTGTCGACCGCCCTCCTTGCCCGAGACGACTCTCCCAAGAGGCAGGAGCTGGTCGATGCCTGGAATGGGCTCATGGAGCGCATTCGGCCCATCGCCGTCGTGTTCGACATCGGCGGCGTGGCCCGCGACGACGAGCACATCCATTCGGCTGTGCTGCGACAGGTGCAGGCGCGCCTCGGCTACTGCTCGAAGAGCAACATCGTGGCGGAGACGGAGCTGAAGCTCGAACGCGACGAAGAGTGGGACCGCTTTCGCAAAGTAGCTCAGGAGGTCTTGGGAAAGACTTGGGAGGAAGCGAAGGAAGAGGAACAGGCCGACGACCACTTTTCGCACGTGCTCCACGTCATGAACCCGGACCGCTACCGGGATCCGACGAGCTGGATCGACAGCCGCGCCGGGTCGCGGACGGGGGCCGGGACGAGCGTGCGCGAGGTCGTCGAGTCGATCGACGCCATGATGGCGATCCGGCAGCCGGGCAAAGCCCTGTTCATCGTCGTCGACGAGGTCAGCCAGTACGTGCACCAGGACGAGCCCAGGATGCTGAAGCTCCAGAGCTTCGTGTCCGAGCTGGGGCAGAAGCTGAAGGGCGCCGTCTGGCTCCTTGCCACTGGACAGCAGAAGCTGGAGGACACGTCCGAGTCGCAGAACATCGGCAAGCTGAAGGACCGCTTCCCGCCACAGCTCAGGGTGCACCTCGGGACCACGAACATCCGCGACGTCGTCCACAAGCGGCTCCTCAAGAAGAAGCCCGAGGCTGAGGGCCAGCTCCGGGAGCTGTTCCAGAAGCACCGCGGCGATCTCAAGCTCTACGGCTACGCCTGCGAGGAGATCACCGAGGAGGACTTCGTCGAGGTGTACCCGATGGTTCCCGGGCACATCGACCTGCTGATGCAGATCACGTCGTCGCTGCGCACGCGCTCGTCCCGGATGCGCGGGGACGACCACGCCATTCGTGGCTTGCTGCAGCTTCTCGGGGAGCTGTTCCGGGAGCAAAAGCTCGCTGACGGAGAAGTCGGCCAGCTCGTCACGCTCGACTCCATCTTCGAGGTGCAGCACTCCGCACTCGATGCCGACATCCAGACGACGCTAGCTCGGATCTTCAATCAGCCGGAGGTGCGGGACGACGAGACGGCCATCCGGGTCGCGAAGGCGGTGGCCCTGCTGGAGCTGATCCAGGAGCAGGTCCCGACGATGCCCCCGCTCATCGCGCAGTGCCTGTACCGGCGGCTCGGTGAAGGAAACCAAGTTGGCGCCGTCACCGCTGCGCTCGACAAGCTGCGCAACCTGAGCCTCGTCACTTACTCGGAGAAGCAGGGCTACAAGATTCAAAGCTCGGCCGGCCAGGAGTGGCAGCGCGAGCGCGACGACATCGGGGTTACCCAGGAGCAGATCAGCAAGATCGTCCAGACGTCGCTGAAGACGCTCGTCGGCTCGATGCAAGAGCGTCCTCGCTGGCGCGGCCGGACGTTCCCCTGGACCCTCTGGTTCTCGGACGGCCGTCAAGCGCATGACGTGAAGCTCCAGGATGCGCGCGAGGATTCGACGGTCGCCGTCGACTTTCGCTTCGTGGGCAAGAAGGACGACCGGAACCCCACGTTCTGGGTCCAGAAGAGCGACCAGAACGGCTTCCGAAACCGCCTCGTCTGGGTGGTCGGCGAGTCCGTGAGCATCGAGAGCCAGGCGCGTGAGCTTGCGCGCTCCGAGAAGATGCTCGAACGCTACCGGGGCCGCCGCGAGTCACTGACACGAGAGAAGCAGCGCCTGCTCATCGAGGAAGAAGCCCGGTACGAGGATCTGGAGGTGCGCGTTCGCAAGGCCGTGGACGAGGCTTTTCTCGAAGGCGCCGCGTACTTCCGGGCGCAGCCGCTTCGTCCTCGCGACCTCGGCAGCTCTTTCGCGGGTGCTCTCACGGCCTTTGCAGCGCGCATCCTTCCGGATCTCTATCCCCACTACTCGGAGATCGCGGTCACTTCGACCGAGCTGGGCCAGCTCCTCGACAAGGAGCTGACGGGGCCGTCCACCAAGTTCATGGACAGCGGCCTCGGGATCCTGTCCCTCGATGCCGGCAAGTACGTGGCTACGTGTCAGGGCGCGATCCCTGCGCGCGTGCTCCAGGAGGTGCAGTCCACCAAGGGGCTCACGGGGCAGGCGCTCATCGCAACCTTCGTGAGCCCGCCCTACGGGTATGCCGCCGACGTCGTCAAGGCGTGCTGCGCTGGCCTGCTCCGCGGCAAGAAGATTCGGATCCGCCCCGACCACGGCGAGGACATCACCTCGTATCAGGACCCTGGCGTCCGCGACATCTTCAACCGGGATCGAGACTTCCGGCGCGCCGAGTTCTTCCTGGCCATCGAAGGCGCGGTCACGCAGCGTGACCGCATCGCCATCCGCAAGTTCTTCCAGACGTACCTGCAGGTCGACATCGAGCCGGACGACGAGCCCATCGCCGACGCGGCCTTCCTTCACTTTCCCGGCCAGCGCGAGAAGCTGAGGGACGTCGAGCACCGCTTCGGACAGCTTCCCGGTCGTCCCCCGGCGCCGGAAGCTCTGCAAAAGCTCGGTCGCGCCCTGGAGGACTGCTGTCGGTCCCGGCTCGTGAAAAAGACGGTCGAGGCCGTAAAGCGCAATCTCGACACCCTCCGCGATGGCATGGAGCAGCTCGGCGTCTGCCACTCGGACCTCAGCGACGACAACATCAAGTCCGTGAACCAGGCTGCCCGGATCCGAGACAACGAGCTGGCGCAGCTTCGAGAGGTCGAGGCGCTGGCCGGGCTCGAAGAAGCAGCGGAGCAGGTCGCCAACCAGCTCAGCGCGGACCGCCCCTGGCGCGACATCCAGCAACTTCAACCTTCGCTCGACCTCGTTCGAGAGCGGTACGTCGAGTATCGGAAGGCCCTCCTGAACAAGCAGAACGCCGAGGCCGAGGCCGTGCGCACGCGCATCAAGACGAGGCCCGGCTTCGCACAGCTCGACGCCGATCAGTCTCACGGAGTGCTGCGGCCGATTGCCGAAGCCATGGTTGACACCACGCCGGAGGCCATCGCTCCGACGTTGGCGGAGGTTCGTGACCGGTTCCGGAGCCGCATCGACCGCGCCGAGGAGCTGGCGAACGATCGTCTCGACGACGAGCTGAGCAAGACGGACGACGCGCAGGTGGTCGTCAAGGTCGAATCGGGACTGAGAGGCCGAGAGGTCCAGAGCCGCGAGCAGCTCAAGGCCGCGTTCGACGAGTTGGAAGAGCGAATCGGACCGCTGTTGGACCGGGGCGCTCGCGTTCGGATTGTGTAGCCTCGTGAAGGAAGGAGACAGCAATGGCGGTAACGGTGAGTGTTGAGTTCTTCTCGCGGAGGCAGAACACGAACCAAGGCGACGATCAGTTCCGCATCTGGTGCCCGCGTAGCGAGGCGGACAAGATAGCGCAGCACATCCCGCAACTCAGAGGCTCGATCCAGGCAAACGCGACGTGGTCACAGCCGGTCGACGTCTCGTGGAGTAACGGGCAAGCGCCCGAAAAGTTGAGCTTCGGCGCATACGCTGGACAATCCGGCGAGATGTCCTTCACCGCCTCCAGAAAGACCCTCCTCTTTAACTTCGCCGCCAAACGCCACCAGGCCGGCACGGAGGGCGATGCCATTGGCGGCACATGCACCATAGACAACGGCACCATCGTTGCGGTCGTG
>JAGQIY010000213.1 GCA_020430865.1 Myxococcales bacterium | reverse complement strand
CCTCGCAGCCAACTTTGCCGGGGGTTTTCTTGCATTTCTCGCAGCAGCTGCCATCCCCCGGCTGATTCAACCAAGCCGGGCCTCTGAACACACGGCACTAGGTGGCCAACGAACGAGCCAGGGAGTCGTGGGTGGGAACGGCGACGAGGGCGGACTTGACAGCTGAGAAAATCACGTTCAAGTATCGGAGAAGTATGACCATGGACCGGACCAAACCGCTCGAAATCACGGAATCAAGCGAGGATTCCTGTGAGGGCGCCGCCAATTCCCGTCGCCACTACGAAAAGCCAACCATTCGGATTCGAGGCAGCGTAGCGAGCTCGACTTTGGTCTCTGGTCAACAGTGCGTGTTTGATCCGCCACCGTGTTGAATCGGCTGCCATGGGGTCCCCGCGACTCGGGCTGCACCTGACTGATCGCTGCCAACTCGACTGCGATCACTGCCTTCGGGACCCCTCGCGGCAGCCGAAGGATCTGCCGCTGAGCTTGGTGGCTGAAATCATTTCGGAGGTGCACTCACTGTACGGCTTGACGGACGTGTCCATGACAGGCGGAGAGCCGACGCTCCATCCAGATTTCTTGAGCATCATCGATCTCATCGTGGAGCACGAGATGCGCTGGGACATGGTTACGAATGGGCTGTCGCTCACCCAGACGCTCGCGAAGTTGGACGAAAGTCCGCGGCGTTTGGCTGGACTGCGCTCAATGAGCCTGAGTGTGGACGGAGCTTGCGAAGAAACCCACGACGGCATTCGTGGAAAAGGCGCCTTCACGGCGGTTATGGCTGGAGCGACGGCTTGTAGTGCGCGGCACCTGCCGTTCGGAATCCAGATGGCCCTCAACGCCCGGAACATTGACGAAATCGAACGTGTTGGGATGTTGGCAGGCCAACTCGGAGCGAAGCACGTCTCCTTCGCGATGCTCCAAGCTACTGGCACCTCTTTGGATGACCAGCTGTACCTGCCCGCACGAAGTTGGCGTCGGGTGCGCGCGCGCATTGAACAACTCGCGCGGGTCTTGGCCATCCAAGTCGTTCTGCCCGAGGGTCACTACTCCGACAGCCTCTACACCACCTGTGGCGCGCTCCGCGGAGAAATGCTCCACGTGGACGTCGATGGCAACCTCTCCCTCTGCTGCCTACACTCTGGCGTTCCCTCCGAAGGCGCCGTTCGAGACGTGGCAGCGTCACTTCTCGACACGCCCTTCCACGAAGCCCACCGCCAGCTGCACGAGCTCATAAACGCAACGCAAGCTCGAAACATCCAATGGCTCGTCTCCCACCGTGGAACAACCGACGAGTGGGACCACTTTGCGTGCAATCGGTGCCTAGCGTCTTTCGGAAAACCCCACTGGACTTCCGCAGGAGGTGCAGGGCCGGCTGCGACGCGCGAGCGCTGGGCGGGGAGACCTACCAGGGCGGACGCACACAAGAGTTCCAAACGCGATCGCGATCGCATTCGCCTGACCATCCTCGGCGGTTCTGGATGACAACGACACGGTATCGGGCGAGCACGCGCACAGTGTTCACGGAGCTCGCGGATGGAACCGGCGTGGTGCTGGACCTCAATGCGAAGCTGTACTTCAGCTTGAACACCACCGGTGTGTTCATATGGAAGCTTATTGGTCGCGAAGCCCTGTCGCCGGAGGAGCTTGCTTCTAGACTAAGCGTGGAATTCGCGGTTTCTGCGAACGAAGCTCTCGCGGACGTTGTCGAGGTGCTCAGCCAGTGCGAAGTCGATGAGATAGTTGTTCGGCATCCCTAGGGGCACGCGGGATGCGCGAGCAGGACTTCTCCCTGGGCCAAACCATCCTCCGCTGCTCTTTTGCGCCCGAGGTCGCACACATAGCCGCGGAGTTTACGAGGTTTCTTGACCGAGCAAGCCCAAGCGCTGAAGTTCGTCCGCACGTGGGGATTCGAATTCGGGGTGCAACCAAGCT